>NZ_CAJCHS010000163.1 GCF_903970205.1 Nevskia soli
GCGCCCCATAGGTTCCCCTGCTTATCGAAGACGACTCCGAGCGGGCCGGACCCGTCGCCAAAAGACTGACCGGGAGCATTCCCTTTGAAGGTATATAAGGTGGTTACGCTCCATGAACCCGCACTTTCGCTGGGAGGACTAAGTTTACAGATGCTACCGTTCCCATTAGTCGATGAACCGACGCCGAAGAAGTTACCGGCGGCATCGAACGTGTAAATGCCGCATTCCGCCGCGGCATCGGGAAATTCGTAGAGTACGGTCTTAGTCCAGATGCCCCCGGCTGCGGTAGGCGGCGTGAGTAGAAAGAGATAGCCGCAGCCGCCCGAGCACGTCCCGTTTCCGCCGATTCCCGCCTGGCCGAGAAGCTTTCCGTCTTTTACAAAGAGTCCCGAAGGAAGGCCCCCGTCGATGCCGCCCTGGAACCGCCAGATTGTATTCTTGACCCACGGATCGCCGGGTTGCGCCGGACGTTGTAGCTGGTAAATCGTGCCGCAGCCGGGATAGAAGCTTCCACAGTTGTTGATTCCGCCGCTGGTGGTTGTGCCGAAGAGAATTCCAGCTTTGTCGAGAACGAGAGCAGACCCGCCGATAGAGTATCCGTCGGCTTCGCTCTTGAAGGTATAGAGTATGTTCTCGGTTTGACTAAGAGCGGACGTTGCGCTCGCGATCGCGGCGAAAGCGAGGAGAAAGAAGTGTTTCGGTTGCATGGGTGATTCCTTTGCTGACAAGCTTCGAACGCCCGCAGCATATCAATGGCGCGCTGCGGGGTCAACCGGTTAAGTCACCGCAGCCGGGTCAGGCGCATTTGATCGACTAGCGCGCGATTGACTTCGCCATTCATGTTCTCGTCCCAGGGATCGAAGTTGAGGGTGAATGTATGAGGTCCGGCGGTGAGTTGCACGGTCTGGTGGTTCGTGTAGCCGAAGTCTTTCCAGTCGTCCTTACCGCGCTGCGGAAGAACGATCGCGCCGACTTCCTTACCGTCGACGGAGAGCGTGCGGATGGCGCATTTGTTGTCGGTGTTGATGGGACCGCTGCCGTTGGCGTAGTGGAGGTCGATGGCATAGGCGCCGGCCGCGGGGATGTCGGCCTGCATCGTGACCTTTGCGTTTGTGGTCCGCGTCAGATCGATGGGGCCACTCGGCGCGGCGACTATCATTTCGTGACTGGAGTCGAACAGGCGAAGCGGTTCATTGAGGAAGGAGCGGAGTCCTTCGGAGTCGAGGGCAAGGACTTGAAACTCGCTGTCGAGCTGGTTCTCGCTTATGTTGACCGCGTTCGCCCCTTTGTTATCGAGCGCATGACCATCCTGAAAAGCCATATAGCGCATGTGATCGACGGGCTTCGTGTACAAGTTGTGAAAGCCCGTTACCTCGAGTGAACCCCACCACGTCTCCGGCGTGTCTGGCGACACTGCCGCGTCCACCAATTTCAGCGGGGCTGCCGTTTTTTCCCGGTTGTCCATCCTGATGCGGATCTCATGCGCACCCGCGATGCTCGACGGGAGCACCGGGTTCGGGAGTGGATGACCATCGAGAGCGATCGTCGCGATCTTAGTTCCGAAACCTTCGACATGGATGCTAAGCTGCGCGCCGCGGTAACGGAAGTTGTCCAGGTCCCACGCGCCGCCGAGCGCTTTCGGAATCACCGGATGAAAGCGCAACCCCGCCTCGGTGAAATCCATGCCCAACAGGACGCGATAGATCATTGCGAGATTGCCGGCGACGCTCCAGAGTTGGCGTTCGGAGTTGATCGCGGTGCCTTTCGCATCGCCTGTGCCGGCGACCATATTCTCCTGATTCGTCAGAAAGAGAGCAGCCGCGCGCCAGATTGAGGCCAGGCCTTGCAGCACCGCGGGCATGTCGTTTTGCTTAGCGGCCGCCAGGTTCCAGTAAGCCTGCACGAACGGCCAGATCGCGTTGTTGTGATAGGGCGGAATTTCGGGAATCTGCGGGTAGATACAGGGAATTCCGAACGCCATCACGGGCACACTGGATAGCATGCGCGTTTGACGCTCGGGCGGCGCGAGATCGAAGAGTATCGTAAGTGCTTCCCCGAGCGCTTCCGAGCGCGGGGACACGCTCATCGTGATGCGACCGTAGAGGTACTGTCCGTAATAGCCTCTATCTTCGAGCCATAGGTTCTTGTTGACTGCGGCGCGGATTTGCTCTGCAGTGCGCGTGTACTCTTCGGAAGGTTTGCCGAGTAGCCTGGCCATCGCGGCAAGAATCTGGTAAGTGCGGTAATGAACGGCATTCGTGCCAAGGGCTTGCGAGCTATAGATATCGGCGGGTTGCATCCAGCGCGGATAGGTCTGCTCGCGCCAATCGAGAAACGAGGATTCACCAAGAACCATTCCTGTCTCGCGGGAGAAGACGACATGCGCGTCATCGGCCGCGCTCGCGCGAATGATCTGGAAGGATTGCGCAAGCCAGCCCCGATCGCCCGTACTTAGATAGATCTCCCACGCGGCCAACGCCCAGGTCATGCGATCCGTCGAGCAGGGCCAGGAACCGCCCGTCCCCGTGTCCTGAATGATGCGGCCGCGGGTAACTTTACGTAACAGGCTGGCCTTCGCGATTTCAGGTTCGATCGCGGCCAATGAAAGAAGGATGCTGTAACTGATATCGCGCGTCCACACGCCATCCCACTTAGCGCCGGCCATGAACGCGCCATCCGGCCGGATGTCTTTCTTCAGTTCCTCGAGCGATAGGTTGTAGAGCGCACGCACCAGCACGTTCGGCGATCGCAGCTGCGGATAGGAACTAACATCCGTGCTGAGTTTCCAACGTCGCGACGTAGCGGCATCCGGGTAATTCGATTCGATCTCGTCGGACGAAATTGCGCGCGCGATGAACTGCCCTTGCGTGACGCGGTCCGCTGAGATGGCGAACTGCGCGGACTTATAGATCTCCTGCGCGGGCAACATAACCGGGATTAACAGCAGTGCGGCAGCGCGCGCCATTCGAATGGTCATTCGACCTCGGGCGTGGCAAACGCCCCGGTCTCGGCCGAGCGGAAAACGGCGTCGATCACGGCCATGTTGCGGATGGAATCGGACAGCGGCGTCGGCGGCTCCTGATCGTGGATGATGGCGAGCGAGAACGCGTCGCCCTGCAGTGTGTA
>NZ_CAJCHS010000164.1 GCF_903970205.1 Nevskia soli
CATCCCGATACCCCAAATCATGCCGCCTAGCAATTGGCTCCGCGCTGTTTTCGCGTTCAGGATGCGGCCGGCTCCGAATGCGCCTACCATTCGATTCACGCGGACCATCCCCAGATCGGCGTCGACGTGAACTTCGGCGAATTGTGCCCCGAACGCATAGCCGGAGTATTGGTCCTTCTCCGGTCCCGGCTTGGTGTCGGCCGTCGCGTCGACTTGCTCGACACCCCGCCGCTTGAGGAGCGCCGCCACAGCATCGCGTGCCTGATCGAAGCTGAGGCTCTGCGCGCTGACGCCATTGAGCGGCGATTGCGCATCGCTCACCGCCATCTGAATCACCTTCTCCTGCAGCGACTGGCAGACAATTCGAACCGCCGAACCCGTGCTGGCCGCGGTCTGCGACCCGCCCGAAACCGGTGTCTTGGGATAATCCGTATCGCCCAGGCGGAAGGTGACTTGACTCGTCGGGATACCCAGCGTTTCGGCCGCGACCTGGCTGAACACCGTGTAAGAACCGGTTCCCAGATCCTGCGTTCCCGCAAGCACCAACACCGAACCGTCCGCGCGCAGGATCGCTTTCGCGGCGGATTGGCTGCGGCGGCTCGGGTAGACTGCGGTCGCCATGCCCCAGCCGACCAGCGTGTTCCCCACCCGTTTGGAGCGCGGTTCCGGATTGCGCTGCGACCACCCAAACTTCTCCGCGCCCTGCCGGTAGCACTCGCGCAGCGACTTGCTGGTGAACGGCTTGCCTTTGTCGGGATCCTGCTCGGCGTAGTTGCGCAGACGCAGTTCGATCGGATCCATTTTCAGCTCATACGCGAGTTCGTCCATGAACGATTCGAGGCCGAACGTTCCCGAAGACTCGCCCGGCGCCCGCATGAACGAGGGCGTGCCGGTGTTGAGGCGAACCAGGTTGTGCGAGGTCAGCTGATTCGGGCACGTGTAGAGCATCCGGGCAGGAACGCTGGACGACTCAGTGAACTCATCGAAGACCGAAGTTTGCGCGAGCGTGTCGTAGCTCATCGAGACGAGCTTGCCGTCCGCATCCGTGCCGCCCTTCACGGTCTGACGCGTCTCGCTTCGGAAGCCGATGGGACCGAACATCTGCTCGCGCGACAGTACAAGCTTCACCGGGCGATTCACACGGCGTGCCGCCATCGCGGTCAGAACCACGTGCGACCAGGTCGGCCCCTTGCTGCCGAATCCGCCGCCGATGAACGGCGAGATCACGTGGATATCTTCCGGCTTCATCCCGAGCAGCGAGGCCACGCGCTCGCGATCTCCGAAGATGCCCTGAGTGGCGTCGTAGAGAGTCAGCTTCGGACCGTCCCAGACCGCGATCGTGGCGTGCGGTTCCATCGGATTATGCGTCTCGGTTCCGATGTAGTACACCTTCTCCAGCGTGGTTTTCGCGGTAGCGTGGGCAGCTTTGAAATCACCGCGGCTCGTGGTGGCGGGTTCGCCCGCGCCGCTCGTCTTCTCGGGGATGTAACGCGTTCCCTGAGCCGCGTCCAATGTGACCAGATGCGGTTCGACCGCATACGTAACTTTCAGCAGTTCGGCTGCGTGAACGGCCTGCTCGAACGTCGACGCGACAACCACCGCGATGGGCTGGTTGCTGTAGCGCACGATATCGTCCTGAAGCAATTGCAGCTTGCGATCGGTGGGCCGCGCGCTTTCTCCGCCTTGCGGTTTCTGCGGAAGTTTGGGCGTGTTCAAGTGCGTCATCACGGCGAGCACACCGGGCGCGCGTTCCGCGGCTTGCGAATCGATGGCCTGGATGCGGCCGGACGGTGCGGAGCTGGTGACCATCGCGCCGTACACCAGATTCGGGAGATTCCATTCGGCGCTGTACATCGCTTTCCCGGTGACTTTCAGGCGTCCATCGACGCGGTTCAGCGGTTGTCCGATCAGTGGCATTTGTTCCATGAGTTAGCTCCTTGCCTCCGCCGTAGTTAGCGCGCGGACCACCGAGCGTTTCGCCAGTTCGACTTTGAACGCGTTATTGGGATAGGTCCGCGCGCCTTGCACGATGGCGTCGGCCGCGGCCCGATACGCAGCTTCACCGGGCGGCTTCCCCTTCAGTAAGTTCTCGGCTTCAGGCACGCGCCACGGTTTGTGCGCGACTCCACCGAGCGCGATGCGGGCATCGATGATGTTGCCGCCGTCGATCTTCATCCACGCGGCCACGGAGACGAGCGCGAACGCGTAAGAGTTGCGGTCGCGCACCTTCAGATAGTGCGAGCGCGGGTTGCCCGTCACCGGCGGCAGATGAATCGAGGTAATCAGTTCACCGGGTTTGAGGTTGGTATCGATCTGCGGGGTATCGCCGGGCAGGCGATGAAACTCGCCAATAGGAATCACGCGCACGCCGGACGGCCCCTCGACGCGGATCAGCGCATCGAGCGCAGCCAGGGCCACGTTCATATCGCTGGGGTTCGTCGCGATGCACTGTTCGCTCGCGCCCAGGATGGCGTGAATGCGATTGAAGCCATCGAGCGCCGCGCATCCGGAGCCGGGGTTGCGCTTGTTGCACTGCGTGAACGCGATGTCGTAGAAGTAATAGCAACGCGTGCGCTGCATCAGATTGCCTCCGGCCGTGGCGGCGTTGCGCAGCTGAGCGGACGCGCCCGCCAGGATGGCTTCACTCAACAGCGGGTAGCGCGTGCGGATCAAAGGATGCGCGGCCATATCGCTATTGCGGGCCAGCGCTCCGATGCGGAGACCGCCGTCCGGTGTTTCCTCGATGCGGCCGAGCGGGAGCTGCGTGATATCGACAATGCGAGAGGGCGCTTCGACGCCATACTTCATCAGGTCGATCAGATTGGTTCCGCCGGCCACGAAGCGGGCGTCCGGCGCGGTCGAAATCTGATGGAGGGCATCATGAACACCCGTAGCGCGGGCCGTGCTGAAGGGCTTCATGCGTTCCTCCCGGCGACGGCGCGCACGGCGGTGACGATGTTCGGGTAAGCGGCGCAACGGCAGATATTGCCGCTCATGCGCTCGCGGATTTCAGCGTCGGTAAGCTGGATCGGGTCCGTCTTACGAACGTCGGGTGTGACGAAACTGGGGTGACCGGCCTTGACTTCGCCGAGCAGCGCGACGGCGGAGCAGATCTGCCCCGGCGTGCAGTAGCCGCACTGGAAGGCGTCCTGTTCGATGAAGGCGGCCTGCATCGGATGCAACTCGTCGCCCTTTGCAAGACCTTCGATCGTGACAATTTGATCGTGATCGTGCATCCACGCGAAAGTGAGGCAACTATTTACACGGCGTCCGTTAACCAGGACCGTGCAGGCGCCGCACTGGCCGTGGTCGCAGCCTTTTTTGGTTCCGGTTAGGTGCAGATTTTCACGAAGCGCGTCAAGAAGGCTGGTGCGCGGGTCGAGGTTCAGGTGATATTGCTGACCGTTGATGTCGAGGGTTGCGGAAATGGTGTCTTGCGGGCTTTGGGCGTCGGCGACCGCGCCCGGAATTCCGAGGGCCGCGGCGCCGGCAACCGTAGTCGCGACAAAGCCGCGACGGGT
>NZ_CAJCHS010000165.1 GCF_903970205.1 Nevskia soli
CGACGCGCCGCTCGATCTCGACAGCATCACGCCGCAAATGCGTGAAAATCTGGATGACGAGCTGACCGAAGTGAAGAGCGAAAACGCGATCGATCGCATCACTTCACAAGCCAACGCCCGCACCTTTGAACGCGTTCCCGCGGGCGCCCGCTTCCGCACCCGTTTCGTGATGGACGTCCTTTGCGAAGAAGATGCGCCGCTGCTAAACCTGTTGGTTCAAGGCCTGCGTCTTCTTGAAGATGACGCCCTGGGCGGCGGCGGATCGCGCGGCAGTGGACGCGTCCGGTTCAGCGACCTCAAACTGAACTGGCGCAGCAAAGACTATTACTCGACCGGCAAAGCGGAGTCGGAACTCGCCGCCGGTGCTGACGTCGGCGCGTTCCAGACAGCGGTCAACGAGAAGGGCAGCGCCTTCCTGACGGCGTAAAGAGGCTCGAGCAAAATGGCCATGTCTCGTCAGGGCATGCTGGTGAAACTGCGGCCCTCGCGGCCGTGGCGGATCGGCCCGCCATCCGGAGAGCGCGATCGCGTCGACCTGATTTATCACAGCGACACGCTCTACTCCGCCATCACGCACTCGATGCGCCTGCTCGGCCGCCTCGAGTATTGGCTCGAAACGACGGCGCGCGCGGAAGGCAGTTCGCCCATCCGGTTCACGTCGATGTATCCGTATTTCGGAGACACGCTCTACTGCACGCCGCCCCGACACATTTGGCCGCCCGCGCCATCGGTCCGCGTCCCGTATTCCGGCGCGCGCTTCGTTCCCATGTCGCTTGTCGAATCGATCTTCGCCGGCAAGCCGCTGCAGGACGATCGGTGGAATGTCGACGGCGCGAGCCAGTGCCTGGTGCCGTCGGGCAAGTCCGGCCCGTTCCGCGTTGCGGTTCGACGCTCCGCCGCAGTCGATCGCTGGACCGGCGCCTCGCACCCGCACGAGACGGCGTGCATCGAGTTCGGCCCAAAGTCAGGTCTCTGGTTCGCCGTCGCGTTCGATGACGCGTTCACGCGCGATCAATGGAGCGAGTCGTTGCGCGGCGCGATCCGTCTGTTAGCCGACTCCGGCTTCGGCGGCGAACGTTCCCGAGGCTGGGGACGCGCTCACGCGCCCGAGTTCCGCGATGGCGTTCTTCCGCAGATGATCTATAAAGGTGCAGCCGGCGCCTCCACAGTCAACTGGCTGCTCTCGCTCGTCGTCCCCGCCCAAGGCGATGACGTCGAATGGGATCGCGGCAGTTATCACGCGACTGTTCGGGGCGGACACATCGACAGCAGTTCCGGTAGCGGCGCGGCCAAAAAGCTGCTAACCATGGTCGCGGAGGGTTCCGTGCTTTTCGCCAACACACTTGAAGGTAGTGCCCCGGACGTCGCGCCGGATGGATTTGCTCACCCCGTCTATCGTGCGGGTTGGGCGTTCTCGCTGGCCGTTCCGGCAGAAGTGCCTCGCCAGATGGAGACGGTAACGCCCGCGCCCATGGACGCTGCCGACGCCAAAGAAGAGGCCGCGCAAGAAGAGTTATCGGACGAGACCGGCATCCCCGATGACGTCGAACAAGAGAGCACCGACATTTCGCACCTCGATCTGGATGCGCCCGTCGGCGTGGATTACGCCACCGAAACGGAAGAGCTGCCGCGCGAAATTCCGACGACGGACGAAGAGCTCGAGCGGCTCGAAATGGACGACAACGGCGGCCCGGATGACGACGTTGCGCCGCCCCTGCACGACCCCGGTCCGATGGAGCCGCCCTTCAGCGAACCGAGCGACATGAGCCCCTTCGACCCGGATGGCGTCCCCGGCGAGGGCGATGATAACGACGGCGAAGGCGAACAGCCGCCCGGACCGAATCCGGACGAGAAGGATCCCGTCGAGTGAACTATCGCGTCACCTGTGTGACTCCGTTGTTAGTCGGCGGCGGCCAGCGCCTCGCCGCCATCGACTACATGGTCTGGAAGGATCAGGTCAACGTACTCGACCAGACCCGCATCTTCAAACTGCTCAGTCGCGGTCCGCGCCTCGAAGGCTATTTGACCCAGCTGCGCAAAGCGACGAAACTTGACTTCGCCTCGTGGGGCGGCTTCGCGCAGAACTATGCCGGACGCCGCATCCCTTTCGAGCACGCATCGATGTCGAAGCATCTGGATCGCGCGCAAGGCGATTCGCTCAACATCCCGCTGTTTGCCGCCGGCACGAACGGCCCGTTTCTGCCCGCAACTTCAGTCAAAGGCGCACTCCGCACCGCGCTGTTGCACTCGCGCTGGAAAGATTCGGTCGCTCCCGAACTCGTGGGGAAGCGCCGCCCTGGTCTGGCCGCTGAAGATCAGCTGCTCGGCCCGAGCAGCACCAACCGCATGCGCTGGGCCGGCTTGTCGGACTCCGGTACGGTTGGTTACGACGCGTTCAAGGTCTATTTGATCCGCGTGTCCACGCTGCAAGCGCGCCAGCCCGGACAATACGCGCTCGGATGGAAGCCCAACCCGATCTTCGCCGAGATGGCGCAACCCGGCACCACCTTCACCGGAACCTGGAACGAGCACCAGTTTCTGAATAGCGCTGAAGTCCGGCGCGAGTTGCGCTGGTCGCAGCCCATGGACCGCGCGCACCTGTTCACCGCTGCCAACGAATACGCGCGGAAGGTGCTCGATCTGCATGCGCGGTACGCTTCGATCCCTGGCCTCGAGCGATTGAACGGCCAGATCCAGCAACTGGAGGCGCGTCTCGCGGAGGCGGCGGGGCGGGGAACTTGTCTGCTCCCGATTGGTTGGGGCGGAGGCTACTTAGGTAAGAGCGCTTTACTCGATACCGCGACCGAAGGGGCTCGCGCGATTCTTGGTGCGGTACCTACCTATGAGAAGGCCGTGAAAAGCGGGCTGCCGTTTCCGAAGACGCGGCACATTGTGTTCGAGCAGGATCAGCCGGCGAATTTGCCGGGTTGGGTGGAGTTGGCGATCGATGGCAACTGATCAGGCCGTTAGCCCGTGTAAGTACAACGTGATCGACACTCCTCAGCGAACCTAGGTAGGATGATAAGGAGTCCATCATGAAGGCCGTAGAGTTCGAAAGTACGATCACGCCGGAAGGCGAAATCGTGATTCCACGCGAGATTGCCGTCGAGATCCCGGCCGGTGAACAGC
>NZ_CAJCHS010000166.1 GCF_903970205.1 Nevskia soli
CCGCATGCGGATCTGACCGGATTGCCGAATCTTGCGAGAGTGCTTGCGGTCATACTGAGGTTCCTTTCGATTCAGGGATAGCAGACGCGGCGAGGGTCTTAAGGGGAATTCGGGATTGTGATTGGATTTTGTGTTACTGAGTTCGGCATGACCTTTTGGTTCGCAACCAAGGATGAAAAGGCCATCCAGCCGGGTCGAGGAAGCCGTACAGCCCCACTCCGAGCCCGACCGAAAGGGAGGGTCCTCCGCTGTCAGCCGAGTTGACCCTATCCGGGTGGAACGGTGTATCTTGGGGGTCATTTTCGAGGGAGCGCCTCGCCACGGTTGCGGATGGCCGAAAGCCGAATCGATTTTGTCTGTCCTCCGTCTCACAGGCCGCCTTAGGTAAAGAACTCGTCAGAGTACGGCTTGAAAATCGGCTGGCGGATTTACTCCGGGTGAAGGTAGACCTTTCTCCCGCTCCCACGCTAAAGGATGGTGTTCGGGAGCGGGAGGCTGTGCTTGCCTCTTAGGAGTCCCAGCGAACTGCTTCGAGATATCCTGGACGCAATTCAAATGATCGAGCAGTTTACGGCCGGCATGGAATTCAATGCTTTCCGCGAAGATCCGCGGACAATCACCGCTGTCGAACGCAAACTGCAAATCCTCAGCGCAGCAACACGTCTGGGCGGGTTTGCGGCTGACTTACCTTTCCGCGGGATTAGAATCGTCCCATGCCGGTTCGAGTCTGGAAGTTCGGTTTGGGCTTATTGTTCATAAGCGCCATTTGTGAGGGGCAGGTTCCGCAGGTCCCGTGGAAAGGGTACGCGGTCTTAGGGAATGGCAACCTGACAGCTGTTTATTCCGACGATAGCCGGATCACTACTTCAACGCACGCTGAAGGCATACAGCATTTCTACTTCAAAGACTACACGGCGGATTATGTCGCCTCGACTCGTTTCCGGTTGCTAGGAGAAGATGGAAACGCCCTAACACCTGAGGCCGCGCCGGTTGTCGGGATGAGCAACTTCTTCACGACGCGCACCAGGACGCCCTTCGCCAATGGAGTTACTCAGACCGTACTGTGCTTCGTCGATCCGGATGGCGCGGTCGTCTCGTTGGTCGGCGCGAAAGGGAGCTTTCAGTTTACGGCGGCGTTGCGGGACACGATCAAGACGGATCAGACCATTGCGCTCCGCTCGCTCCGCCTGGTTAATGACATTGCGCTGGCGGAATGGTCGAACGGAACTGTGCTGGCGGTCGCTCCTAAGTCGGCACAAGACAAGATATCCGCAACGGGCGCCTCGGTCGTTGTCACGGGTTCGGGGTCGCAAGCTCAGGTGATGATCGTTCCGGCTAACTCAGAGGGCGAAGCGGTCGCAAAGGTCGCTCGGATGAGAAGTAAGGGTAACCTTGAGGCGGCTGCAGGTAAGTATTGGAATACCTGGATGGATAGCGGCAAGGCGCCGTCTATACCGGCGGAGTATCTGGAGGCTTACAAGCGCAACCTATATTGCGTGAAATCGGCGAACCTGAATGGCCAAATTCCGGCGGATATCACCGGGCAGTTCGTCACCAATAACATGCCGCAACTCTACCCGCGAGACGCCATGATGTGCGCGCGGGTTTTGTTGTTGAGCGGTCATGCGGATGAGGCCAGGCAGGTGATCGATTTCTGGGCACAGCCGCAGGTGCCGATGAAGAGTCCGGGTGAATGGTACGCGCGATATGACGCGCACGCGAAGGCGGTGGACGCGGGGAGCGGAGCGCGGTTCGATGAGCCGGAGTGGGACGCCAATGGTTACTACATTTACTTATTGAATGCCTACCATCGCGCGAAGGGTGTCTGGCCGGTGGATTCGACGCTGCTGTACTTACTGGCGGACTTTCTAGTCGCGCACATTGGCCCGAATGGATTGCTGCACGAGGGCGGCATCGTGGAGTGGACGGGTGATTTGCCGGCGACGAATATGATCGATGCCGCGGCTTTGTCTACCGCGACCCGGATGGCCCGTGAGTTCGGAGATAAGGCGAGATCAGTTCGCTATGCCGGGGCCTCCAAGAGGATTTCGGCGGCTCTATCTCAGATGTTCGATCCGGCGCGCCGGACTTATGGGGATGTGCGCTTTACGGGTGTGAAAGGCCCGAATGGCGAGAGTCTTCCCGGTAAGGGGCAGAAGCTTTCCTTATGGGACACGACCGCTAATGTCGGGGTGATCTGGGGATATCCGAACCATCGCGAGTTGGAGCTATCGAACGTCTTTTATAAGAACAACACCGTGAAGCTGGGAGGCGGGATGGAGTATTTCGACTCGCCGGACCCCGGGTTGGCGAGCTATGGCCACGGAGTTTTCTTCTTTACGACCGCTGCCGCGGCGGAGTATGAAACGTTACGCGGTCAGAAGTCTGCGGCGCAGGGTTACATCGATTGGATGATGCGGAACGGGAACTCGTATGGGTTGATGCCGGAACATATCTCACCGGACGGCGCCGAGGTAAGTCCGGCATCGCCGCTTTCGTGGTGTAGCGCGGAGTTCGCGGCGGCATTACTGCTTCAGTCGGAACGCCAATAGTGCTAACTGGGCGGCAGCAGGCTGTTGGGCAGAACTTCCTGCTCGGACCCGGTCTGCACATAGACCGGCTCGGGCTGAGTAATTGTGCCTTGAAGTTCAACCGAGAATGCGGTTGGGCTCGAGACGGATAGGTTGGACCAGGTGATGCCTTGCGGCGTTACTATCGTCGTCACGCCTTGCATGAAGTTTGTGTTCGCTGCCGTAACCGCAACCGTAACCGGCGAGCAACAGCTGAGCTGATTGGGCGTGACCGATACAATCGCAGGGCTGTTCACGGGCAGCAGCCAGTTGAAAGCGCCGCGCATGATGAAGACCGCCATTTCGCCCCGCGTGACTGAATCGTCCGGACAGTACATCCCGCCGCCGCAGCCGGAAGTGATGTTGTCCTCGGCCATGCGCTGGATGTAGTTGAAGAACCCGGCACTCGATGGGACATCGGTAAAAACCGGGGTGGGTGAGAACGTGAACGCAGCGCCGGCGTACCTCATGCGGATGATGAAGGCAGCCATTTCACCGCGCGATACGGGATCGTTCGGACAGTAGTATCCGGCGGAACAGCCCGTGGTGATGCCGAGTTCATAGAGCTTCTGAATCCAGTTATACCCGAAGCTGCCCTCGGGGACGTCCGCGAAGTAAGGGGTTTGTTGGTTCAAGGTAAAGTTATCGCCGTTATACACGGCGCGAACGATGAAAACCGCCATCTGTGCCCTGGTAACAGCGTCGTCCGGGCAGTACAGGGTTGGCGAGCAGCCGTCTGTAATCCCGTGGGAGTAGAACAGATTCACTGCATCAAAGAAAGGGTTGCCGGGGGGGACGTCGGTGAACGGGCCCGGAATAAAGTTCGCGGTGACGGATTGCGGAGTACTCATCACCACCGTCGTGGCGGGACTGACAGGATTGGCGACGCTGCCGGTCCAACCTGAGAAAGTCCATCCGGTGTTCTCCGCCGCGGTAAGCGGCACCGTGGTTCCCTGTTGGTAGGTCTGGCCGGTAAGGGGCTGCACGACACCGCCCGCCACCGGCGACGCGTTCACCTGCAGTAGATTTCCCGGCCCGGGCGGATCGGTGGTAAAGCTCAGGATCATACCGTAAGCGCTGCCGGCCGAATTCGAAGCCCACGCCTGGTAGAAGTATGTCGTGGAAGCGGCTAGACCGGTTAGGTTGAAACTTACCGGCGTTGCCGAGGTGCCCGCGCCCAGGTTGGTGCCGTCAACCGTTGTCTGGTTATCCATGGAACTGCTGGTGCTGTATTCGAACCAGGTCTGTGACTCTAGTCCGTTAGGGTTTACAGTTGCGGCGATTGTAGCGCTCGCGCTGGTGACGGACGAAGCTGGGGTGGTTACTACCGTTGGCGGTTGTTCTGAAGTGCCGGGAGCCTCCCAGGAAGTGACTAAATTATAGACATCGACAGTTCCGAGGCCGGTTACCTGATCGTAGCCCGGGCCCGCAAAGTAACCATAAGAGCCGGCCGAACAATCTAGCGTCCGTGCCGCGCAAGGCACCACATTCGTCCCGGTCGTGATGTCGTGGAAAGCAAGCGGGGCAGTTGCGGCAAGCTGATATAGAACGGGATTCACGTTGCCTAACCCAGGCTGGCTGATGTAACCGGCCGAAGTCAGGTATTGGTTCAAGAGCGCAAGAACGCCGGAGAAGACGGCGGCGCCGACGGAGGTTCCACCGACAATACCCAGGAAACCATTGGCGCACTCGCCATTCGTGCAGAAGACATATGGGTCGTGGTACGCTGATCCGCTCAAGGCGACGTCGGGCACATCACGGAAACCGTCGTTCGGGAAGCCTGTGCCGGTTTGCCAGAGGGGCGTGGGGTAGTAGGTGCTGACTCCTCCGCCGGACGCGTTCAGGACGCCTAACTGTATCGTGTCGTTCCAGGCTATCTCGGGGATGTAGCCCCGAGCGGACGCCAGATTGGTTCCATTCGAGCTATTCCAGTAAGTGCCGCCGTTTTCGTTAAATTCGGCGCCTCCGACGGCGGTAACTTCGGGAATGCTGGCCGGTACATTGACCGCCAGACCCAGCGTTGCTGCAGAAGCCGTTTGCGCGTTGCAGGCGGCGGCGCCGCTGTCGCCAGAGGACGCAACCCAGGTTATTCCTTCGGTGTTGGCCTGTTGAGCGGCGATTCCCAGCGCATCCAGATAGCTCCGGTTCTCCTGTTCGCATCCCCCATAACTCAGGCTAATCACGGGCGCAAGCGTGGGGGATTGATCAATCGCATAAAAGACGGAGTCAAACACATCCGACGAGTAGACATAAATGATGGACGCGCCCGGCGCCACCGCGCCTGCCCATTCCAGATCCAGATCTGCTTCGATAACATCGTCCGGGCTGAAGCCGGGGTCCGAGCCGTAAAGCACGGGCTGAGGCGGGTTCGCCGGAAGTCCGAACATGGAACGAAAGCCGGCTATATCGGATAACTCGACGTCGGTCTGTCCCGCGACGACGATCTTTTGACCGGCGCCGTCGACGCCCGTGACGTACAGAGGATTGATATCGTAAATGGCCGCGATGTCTCCGGGCGCAAGGTAGTGGGCGCCGTTGAAGGTCAGTTCGGGCCGCACGCTTCGGGGATCGTGGTGGAACGGGGCGGGATGAAAGTCGTCGAGCCCGCGGACGGCGGACACAACGTCCGCCAGAGCAGCCGGGATCGAAACAGTCGCGGTGTTTGCGAAGTACGTTCGTCCGTTTTCCTGGAAATAGTGGATGGGCGTGTGAAACGCTTTTTGTAAGTTGGCGGCCGTACCGGAACAAGCGATCCAATTCCGCCCGTTCGCCCTATAGGTAATTGACAATCCTTGCGCTTCGAGCCATCGGATAATTGCGACGAAATCATGGGGGCTTAATCCGAATTGATCGGCGAATTCAAAAGGCGTGAGCCATCGGTGGTAAGCCGGCGAAGATGGATTGCGCTGATCGAGGAGCAGCTGAGAAAGCGCCTTTCGCTGTAGATCCGAGGGTTTAAAAAGGAGGGTGACGGGCTGTATGACCCGAGACGGATCTACCGGTCCGGTATCGCGATCGGGCTGAGCGCCGGAGGGAATATCGGGGGGCAGCTCAAACAACGAGCTGTTACTTATAGGCGCAACGACGCGGTCCGACTGCGCCAGGAGTGCCGTATTTAGAAGTATTCCGCAGATCACGGCGGCAATCGATGCGCGGCGTTTCAACCCAACCTCTTACGACGCGGTGGCAAACTCCGCCGTTTTGTCTCCAATTGAATGCGGCGCTCATGTTCTGATTTCAGAAAACTTCTTAAGGTTATCGATGGGGGTGATTTATTTTGACTTAAAAAACACTGAATAAATTAAATATTACTGTGTACCCTTTGTAAATAGTGATAGTATTAGGCAGCGTTGTGAGTAAAAGTCAATAGTTATCCAGAGGTAATACCGCTTCGATTAGAAGATAATGAAGTCGACCGATCACGCGAAAATCCTTATCGTGGAAGACGAAGGGATGATCGCGAGCCATCTCGCATCGCGCTTATTGATAGCGGGATACGACGTTACGGGAATCGCGCAATCCGCCGAAGAGGCTCTAACGAAAATCAAGGAGCGCGCGCCGGAACTAATACTGATGGACATCCACATCAAAGGCTTAATGGATGGAATCGCTGCGGCGGCGGTGCTGCGGGAGCGTTCCGATGTCCCGGTTATCTATTTGACGGCGCACTCCGACCAGGTGACGATCGACCGCGCGAAGATGACCGGCGCGGCAGGCTTTCTGACCAAACCGATTCAGTATGCCGCCTTGGGCCACGCCATCGAGATGGCGATCCACAACCATCCATCGCGGCACGAAACGCGCTCCCAGCGGGCCTGGATGCGGACGGTTCTGGATACCATCAAAGAAGCGATTCTCGTCATCGACGGGGACCGCAAGGTGCAGTATCTGAACGCGGCCGCCGAAGCGATCACCGGCTGGCGGGATGAGGACGCCCATGGACTCGACGTGGAGCTTATTCTGCCGATTGCCGGACCGCAAGCGGGTCTACAGGCCGGAGAACTGCTGCCGCTGCCCGGCGACTGGCAGCCGCGCCGGCCTTTGCCCGAAGGGCTGCTCGCCAGCAAGCATTCCGGACAATGGTTTCGGGTCGAGGGCGAGGTGGCGCTCAGTGTTGACGGTGAAGAGGTGGTGGGAGCCGTCATTCAATTCGGCGATGCAACTTCCCGGCATAAGCAGGCGATGGATCTGCGCCACGACAATAAGATGCGGGAAGTGGGCCGGCTGGCGGCGGGAGTGGCGCATGATTTCAATAATCTGGTTTTCATTATTCTGGGATATACAGATGAATTACTCGAAAAGATGAAACCGGGCGTTCCGGAGTCCGACGCGTTGAGCAATATCCGTAAGGCCGGTGTAAACGCTGCGACACTTGCCGAGCAGTTGCTGACCTTCAGCCGCAAAGAGTCGAAGCAGAACAAGCTGGTCAATCTGAGCGAAATCATTCTGAGCGAGGAACAACTCTTCAGGCGGCTGGCGGGTGCGCGGATCGAACTGGAATTTCGACTGGATCAGAACCTCGGATTAGTCTGGGCCGACCGCGGACAATTGCAGCAGGTATTGACTAACTTGGTAACCAATGCCCGGGACGCGATACCCGCGGGGGGTGCGATCGTTATCGAAACCATCAATCGCGTCGTGCGCGGTGAGAGCGGCAGCGGCGGCGCGACCGATGCCGCCGGAAACGATGCCTATGTTCAGCTGAGGGTCACCGACACGGGTATCGGGATGAGCGCTGAAACAGCAACGCGTTTGTTCGAGCCTTTCTTTACGACTAAGAAAGTGGGTAAGGGAACCGGTCTGGGGCTGGCGATCGTGCATAACATCGTCGAGGGCCTGGGCGGGACGATTCAGGCGGAGAGCGAGCCCGGCAGAGGGAGCGTATTTACAATCTGCATTCCGCGCGCGTCGGCGCAGGATACGGCGCGGGAGCCTTCATCTGAACCGCCGGTCGACTCACCATTGCCGCACGCGCCCATCCTGGAAGAAAGCGACGCCGCCACCGTCCTACTTATTGAAGACGAATCCGGAGTGCGGCGCCTGATCCTGGACTACCTTGCGGGCAGTGGCTATAACGTTCTTGAGGCCGGCTCCGGGGAAGAAGGGATTCGCGTAGCGAAGCAACACCTTGGACGAATTGACTTACTGATAAGCGACCTGTTGATGCCGAATCTTGGGGGATTCGAGATCGCGCGCACACTGGTGCAAACGCGGCCGGGATTGAAGATTCTTTTCATCTCGGGATATGCGGCGGATTTTGATGAAGATGAAGGACAGCCCGAAAGCGGGAAGCCCCCGCCCGGTACTCGCCTTCTGCTGAAGCCGTTTCCCAGGGCGGAGTTTCTAAAGAATGTCAGGGAACTGCTGGCGCAGGAAGTAACACTAAGCGCGGGGGCGCATCGCTGATAATCCGTTCGGCAAGCACGCCGGCTGTCGCTCGGCCAGTGGTTATCGCGGTAACTGCAAATGTGGTTATTGCCTCTTTGGACTTCCGGATCGATGATTCGATTAGATGCCGAGAATTCCAAGGTTGCTGTTCACATTGGTGATCGCGTTGGCGCCGACCTCCTCCGGAAGCGCATGGCAGATGGACAGCATGCCGGGAATGGATATGGGCGGTAAGGGAAGTAAGGGCGGCAAAGGCGATATGGGCGACATGGGCCCAAGCATGGCGGCAATGGCCGGACATATGATCATGACGCCGGTGCGGCCGAAGCAGCCCGGCGATGAGGAAAGAGCAAAGGCGGTGGTAGCCGAAGCGGAAGCAGCCATGGAGCGCTACAAGGACTCCAGGAACGCCATTGCCGATGGTTACGTATTCGCGAACCCCGAGGTGAAGCAGACTCAGTATCACTTCATGAACGAGCCGAATGGGATCGCGGCCAATACCCACTTCGACCCGACCAGGCCCACCGCGCTGCTTTACGTGAAGCCGCACAAAGATTTCAAGTTAGAAGGCGTGATGTACACGGCCGACCCGCAAGCGACGGAAGACGACTTAAACCAGCGCATCCCGTTGAGCATCGCCCGATGGCACGAGCACGTAAACTTCTGCGCGGCTCCGGCCGATCTCACCAACGAGTACTTCGGCGCTCATCCTAAGTTCGGTATGTTCGGCTCCATCAAGACAAAAGAGGCGTGCGACGCAGCGCGAGGCAACTTTCATCCGTATGTATTTACGTGGATGATTCACGTGTTCCCATACGAGAAAGACTTCAAAAATGTCTTCTCAATGAACGATGACGTGATGCACGTTAAATGACTCTGCACTCGCGACCGGCGGTGATGCCTCGGTCGCGAGTACAGCGAGAGTGAGATAGGCTGTGGGACCAACGCGTCCGTCAGAAGACGAACTTGGCGCCCAGCTGCACGTTGCGGTTTCCATTGTAGAGCCCGGTGATCGTACCGGATCCACCGGCGCCGCCGGGCGTGCCGCCGCCGATGTACGCGGAGCCGACGTTCACGCCGAAATTCGCGTGATTGAGCGCGTTGAAGGCCTCCAGCCGGAGCTGCAGCGACATCGTCTCGGAGAACTTGATGGACTTATAGATCCCTGTGTCGAGATCCAGCGACCCGGGCGCCCGGAATGAATCGCGTCCGGTCATGTTGGCCGGGAAGGGACCGAAATCCGAATCGCCCGTCTTGGGATTAATGTACGTGCTGGTCGGAATCCCTCCTGCGCCGAAGGTGTAGAGCGTATAGTTGTCGGTGCCCGACGCAATGCGCGTGGCGCCGGGGACGGGGGCATTCGTGACCACGCGGGTGTAGATCGCGTAGTCGCCGCTCAGATCGTAAACGTTGAACGGAGCGCCCGTGCGGGCCGTGAAAATGGGTGCAAATTCCCAGCCATCCAAAACGTACTTGGCTACGCCGTGCAAGTGCCGGGCGAACGGAATCTCCCAGATCGTCAGCAGGGCGACGCGATGCCGGTTGTCGAACTCCGCGCTGCCCTTATCCACGGAAGGATTCTGGAAGTCGGTGTAGCCCAGGTTGAACTGATTGTAGGAACTGCTGAACGTATCGCTGAGATCGTCGATGGCGTGGCTCCAAGTGTAGTTGGCGCGCAGTGTGACGCCTTCGAATTGCGCGATGTCATAGCGGACGTTCAATGAGTTGTAAGAAGAGCTTCCGCCGGCCCCGCGGAGATTGACTGCGGAGTACTGCGTATTCAACGGGGCGGCGCAGGGGTCGGGACCGCCCGTCAAGGTGTCGCCCGGGGTGCAGGCGATGCCGCCGTAATAGTTGCCGGTGCCCGGGAAGTTCACCGGGTTGATGTCGTACTGATGCACGCCGATCGATGCGGAATAGTCAACTTCGAGTTTGTGAGTGCCCCATAGAGCGTGTTCAATCGAAGCACTGATCAGATGAGCGTAGGCCTGCGGAATGTTCGGCTCAACCGCGCGCAACTCGGAAGGAGGCAGGGCCGCCGAACCGGATGATCCCGAAAGAGGGCCGGCATTGCTGACGCTGATCGGTATACTCGCGATGTTACTGCCGGCGACTAAGTCGACGACGGCGTAGTTGGGCGGGTTGAACAACACGTTATAGGTAACGTTACCGAAGTTCCGCTCATAGCCGATGCCGTAGCCGCCGCGGAAAGAGGTCTTGCCATCGCCGAATACATCCCAGGCAATTCCCACGCGGGGACCGAAGTTCGTCCACTTAGGCGACCATAACGATCCAACCGCGCTGTCGGGAGCCGGCGAAACAGCGCCTTGTTCCACATTTTGGATGAACAGCGGGTTTTGAGGCTGGACATTATAGGGGTAGTAGAAGTTGGAATCGAGATACTTATTCGAGTTATGCTGCGCGCCGAAGTACTCCCAACGCAAACCGAGGTTCAGGGTTAAACGCTTGGAGATCTTCCAGGTGTCCTGCACATACAGAGCGGATTCTTCGTAGCGATTGCTTCGCGAGAAGTTCGGAGGGCCCACCGGCAGCGTGATGGTGCAAGCCGGCGTCTGCACACCGTTTACGCAAGGATAATCGCCCTGGGGATAAATCGCCGCCGCGAACGAGTAAACCTGACCGGCAATGAAGTTATCAAGACCCTGTCCGATACTCAGGCCGAGAATATTATCGGCTTCTTCGTAGGCGCCGAAGCTTCGATTGTCACGAATGTAATCTTGCTTTCCGCCGAAGCGGATACTATGCTTGCCGACATTGACGCTGAAATCCTGATACATCTCACCGATGTTTTGAGGTCCGCCAAACGGGAGAGCGTTCCCCGGGCTGTACGGACCGTAGCCGGGCAGCGCGACATTGAAATTACCGATAGTCGTCGCCGAGTTGGAAGCGCCCAGGAAGTAAGTGGGAACGACGCCGGCTGTTGAGAGCCCCTGATCCACATTCAGACGGTTGAAGTCGAGTTTTGTCTGCGAGACGAAGTTGGGATTAAACACGTGCACCAGGGACACGGCAATCGCATTGTTGAATGTGGTCTGGCCCGTGTTGTAGCCGGCGTATGGGCTGTTGACCACGGAGCCCGCAAAATCGTTTTCGCTATAAATAGCGTAGCGCGCCCAGATGGTGGTTTTTTCGCTGAGGTTATAGTCGACCTTCGAGACGGAGTCATACGTGTTCTGGGGAGAGCCGGCGCCCGCGTTTGCCGGCACCGTGTAGTTGACCAGGTCAAACATCGGCGCATTGGGATTGTAAGTTAAGCAACCCGCGCTCGCATTCGAGCAAGGATCATTACCTTGCGCCGCTAACTGATTCCGGCTAAAAACGCCGAGCGTGCTCACGCCCGTGGCGAGCTTTCCGTAGGCCGCGAACACGGATTGGGTGTTCGGCGCCGACGCTGCGATCAGAGCGGCGTCGGGAATGTAAGCTTGTTCATTCGCCGAGCTCCGGACACGCGTCCACTCGGTATTGTTAAAGAAGAATAACTTGTTCTTCTTGACAGGTCCGCCGATCGAATATCCGAACTGGTTAAAAACGTAGGTCGACTTACCGATACCTTCGGCGTCATTCAAGAAGCTATTCGATGCCAGATCGGAAACCCGGTTGAACTCGTAAGCCGTGCCATGGAAAGCGTTGGTTCCCGACTTAGTCGTGACGTTGATGATTCCGGCCGACGCGCGGCCCACTTCCGCCGTGAAGTTATTCGTCACGATACCGATTTCCTGCACCGAATCGAGCGGCACCGTCTGACCCACCGACGCGGTGAACTCGTCGTTGTTGGAAACACCATCGAGCAGGATATTCGTGCTCGCGGAACGAAGGCCGTTAATCGCCACGCCCGCGCCGCGGCCCGACGGGTCGTCTTCGCTGACGTTGCCCGAGGTGACGACCAGCGAGTAGGGATCGCGCGAGAGCGTCGGCAGTTCCAGAATATCTTTAGTAGTGAGGTTTTGCTGGATCGTCTGCGTTTCGGTGTTGATGGTGACGGCGCTCTCGGTGACCTCAACAACGGTGCCGGTTTGTCCGATCTGGAGTTTTACATCCAGGCCGACCTTTGTGCCGACCGCCAGCGTCACCTTCGACTCATAGGTCGTAAACCCCGGCGCGGTGACCGTGACGCTGTAATCCGCGGGTTCCAGGTTCGGGACCGTGAACAGGCCCGATGAACTCGTCGTGGTTTCGCGGGTAGCCGCCGTGGCCACGTTGGTGACCTTGACTGCCGCATTGGCTACCGAGCCGCCACTGGCGTCAAGCACGGAGCCGGCGATCTGACCTGTTTCCGCCTGTCCAAATAACTTGGCTGACCCTAACGATAGGACCGCCGAAAGCGCTAGTAAGGCCGAAGCCTTTTTCATGTTTTTCCCCCAATTTTGGAATGTGAAACTTCGGGCAGCGAGTCCCCGCCACCCGACGGCGCGACGACAAGGTTGCGGCGACGTGTCGGAACGTTTAGATTTCCAACGAAAGAGTTCGAGCTATGGGCGCATGAGCAAGCACGCCTAGCGCCAAATGTTCAAACATATTAATCTAAACGGGTTAGGTCTCCGTGGGCTCAGGTGAATATATGGATTTTGGGAGGATTTCAGGAGCTAGCCCTTCTAAAAAGCGGAGGTATTTCCGAGGCCATTCCG
>NZ_CAJCHS010000167.1 GCF_903970205.1 Nevskia soli
AAACGAACTGAGCGCATTACTCCATGAGCATCACGCCGATTGGACACTGAACCGGAAGTTAAGAGTGACTACGCCCTGATCGAGCCGCGGAATCCGCTCACAACGGAACGATCCGTGGGTATTCCTTCTCCCTCTCCAGACTCAAACCTGAGCCGCTCAGAGGAGACTCCCGCAAAAATTGCGCGAAATTCTTCCGCGGCTGGTCCGACCTGGATTGCGAATCCGCCAGTGAAACGAGCCATTTATGGATCAACTCATCCACCGAGCGGAACTCACCGCTTCGCAGTTTCTCCTCTATGAGCGTCTCGTCTTCCGGCCCGATTTCAATCAACATACGCTAACCCTACGCGAGTTCGGCACTCAACACAAACGGCAGAAGCCCTTCACCGCTCGTGTCACCCCATTTCAACTTATTCACTCAATTTCCACAGCCGCTTACATCGAATTACCCCAGATCCGCCGCACTTCTCGTGGTAACCAACGGATAGGTACCGAACACAATGACTAACCAAGAAGCTAAATCAGCAAGCACCGGCCGTCAAACCGGCTCTTTAGTCGCTCCAAATCCTCAAACCGTGAATTTAAACGGAACGAACCTGGGGAGTTATTGATTCCAAGCCCTTTAGCAAAAAATAACGAACCCGGGAAGCCCGAATCCGATCCTGGGAAACCCGATTTCGATCCCGCCAAAGCCTGTTTCGAACCCACCACATCCGCCCTCAGCCGACCTTTGCCCCACCACCCGCACGATAGAATCCCTACAGGAGTCCGGCTCCACCGAGCCCAACCCATGGCAACCACCCTCGACCCTCCCAAACCAGCGGAGAAGAAGTTCACCACCCTCAGCGGCGTCCCCGTCGAAGCGCTCTACACCCCCGACAGCCTGCCCGATTTCAACCCGGAGCGCGACCTCGGCGTCCCCGGCCAGTTCCCCTACACCCGCGGCATTCACCCCGGCATGTATCGCGACCGCCTCTGGACCATGCGCCAGTTCTCCGGCTTCGCCACCCCCGAGGAAACCAACCAGCGCTATCGCTATCTGCTCGGACAAGGGCAAACCGGCCTGTCCGTCGCCTTCGACTTACCCACCCTGATGGGCTACGATTCCGACCACGCCATGGCCGACGGAGAAGTCGGCAAATGCGGCGCGCCCGTCGCCTCGCTGGCCGATATGGAAACGCTCTTCGACAAGATCCCGCTCGATCGGGTCACCGTCTCCATGACCATCAACTCGCCCGCATCCATCATCTGGGCGATGTACCTGGTCGCAGCCGAGAAGCAAGGCGCCAGTTGGCAGAAGATCTCCGGCACCCTCCAGAACGACATCCTCAAGGAATACATCGCGCAGAAGGAGTACATCTATCCGCCGCGCCCCTCCATGCGGCTGGTCACCGACAGCATCGAGTTCGCCGCGCAGCAGACGCCCCGGTTCAACCCCGTCTCCGTCAGCGGCTATCACATTCGCGAGGCCGGATCCACCGCGCTCCAGGAACTCGCCTTCACCCTTCGCGACGGATTCGAGTACGTCGACTGGGCCCTCGAACGCGGCCTCGATATCGACGACTTCGCCCCGCGCCTCAGCTTCTTCTTCAACTCCCATAGCGATTTCTTCGAAGAGATCGCCAAGTTCCGCGCCGCCCGTAAACTCTGGGCCACCATCCTGAGCGATCGCTATCATGCGAAGGACGAACGCAGCCTGAAACTCCGCTTCCACACCCAGACTGCCGGATGCTCCCTCACCTGGCAGCAGCCCATGAACAACATCGTCCGCACCGCGATCCAGGCGCTCGCCGGAGTGTTGGGCGGCACGCAATCCCTGCACACCAATTCACTCGATGAAGCCTATGCCTTGCCCAGCGAACACGCCGCAACCGTAGCTCTGCGGACCCAGCAAGTGATCGCGTATGAAAGCGGAGTCACCAACGAAGTCGACCCGCTCGGCGGCAGCTACTTCGTCGAACGCCTCACGCTCGATATGGAAAAGGGCGCGCGCGATTACATCCGCCAAATCGATGACATGGGCGGTATGATCGCCGCCATCGAGAAAGGTTTCCCGCAAAGCGAGATCGCCGACGCCAGCTATCGGTATCAGCGCGAAGTCGAAACCGGCGAGAAAACCATCGTCGGGGTCAACCGTTTCACGATGGATAAAGAGGATCAACCCATCGATATCCTGAAGATCCCGCAGTCGGCGCGCGATTCGCAAGCCGCCAAACTAAAAGCCCTGCGTAACGATCGGAATCATGCGAACGTCAGTCGCTCTTTGACGGAATTGAAGCGCGTCGCTGAAGGCACGCAGAACACCATGCCGCAAATTCTGGAAGCCGTTCGCGCCTACGCCACGCTCGGTGAAATCTGCGACGCGTTTCGCGACGTCTTCGGAACGCACGACGAGCAGAGTATTCTGTAGGGAGCGCATGATGACGCCTCCGACGATCGCGGGATGAGCCATCCGATCCGAGTGCTGGTGGCGAAACCCGGTCTGGATGGCCATGATCGCGGTGCAAAGATTATCGCTCGCGCTCTCCGCGACGCCGGAATGGAAGTCATCTACACCGGCCTGCGGCAGACGCCGGAGATGATCGTGAACGCCGCGCTGCAGGAGGATGTCCAGGTCATCGGACTCTCGATCCTTTCGGGCGCGCACAACGCAATCGTTCCTCGCTTGATGGAATTGTTGCGGGAGAAAGAGATGACCGATGTGTTGGTCGTCTTGGGCGGAATTATTCCGGATGAGGACGCCGGCGATTTGAAGCGGCAAGGTGTGGCCGCTGTCTTTCAGCCCGGTTCCTCGCTGGATGAGATCGTCACATTCATTCGCGAGCACGCCGACGCTTCCGGCAAAACGGTCGCTTAATCGCTCGGTATTGGAAGTGGGTTTCGAAAGAAAGAACAATAGGATGACAAGGTTCAATGGAAAAGCAGTTAAAGATCGCCGTATTTATTGATTTCGACAATATCGAAATCGGCGTAAAGAGCACCCTCGGCCGCGAATTCGATGTGGCCGCGGTACTCGAAGCCCTCAAAGAACGCGGCGAGATCGTCACCAAGATCGCTTACGCGAATTGGGGCCGTCTCGAAAACTTCACGCGCACCCTCTCGGAACATGCCGTACAGATGGTGCAGCGCGACCCGTCGCCCCGCGGCGACAAGAACGGCGCCGATATCAACCTGGCCCTCGACGCCCTGGAACTGGCCTTCACGCACGACCACATCAACGCCTTCGCGATCGTGAGCGGCGATAGCGATTTCATCGCGCTCGTCAACAAGCTGAAGCAATACGACAAGACGATCTTCGTGGTCGGCGGCAAGGCCTTCACCAGCACCATTCTCCAGAAGAATTGCCACGAATTCATCAGCTACGAAAACCTGCTGGACAACACCGGCGGCGGCCGCCCTCCGGCGCCCCCGCGCGAAGAGCGCCCGCCACAGGCGAATAACGCCCCGTCTAGCCAGAGCGCGCCGCAGCAACAATCGCCGCGCCAGCAGCAACCGCCGCAGCAGCGCCGTCCGGTGCTCGAACTCGCCCAGGCCATGCCGCTGGTCGAGCGCGCCTTGCAGGTCCTCGATCGCCGCGAAGTCCGCCCGCAGCTCGG
>NZ_CAJCHS010000168.1 GCF_903970205.1 Nevskia soli
TTCCCGCCGGTCTCAACAATTGCGTACATAAACTGACCTCTTACGGAATTGACGCGAACGGGCGGCGGAGACGCAGCACGGGCGCAGTCGAGTAAACATTCAGTATAGAACATGCGGCCAGTCCAAGCCAAATGCGTCGTCACCCAGCCGTCCTTGCCGAGCCGCGACGGCGTCGGAGCGGTGCGCTTTGAGTCCAGTCCGATGCCTTCCTAAAAACGGCAGAAGATCGACGCGCAAGCTGCTGCGGAACATCGCATGATGAATCAGTCCCCTTTTATGCTCGACCGCGATAGCGGGACCGTCGTGCCAAGGGAGGCAAAGTCACGACACCGGGACTAACTACTGCGGCGCACTCGCGCAGCGAAGTTCGGAACCGATTTGGCCATGAACTCCAGGTGAGAGGCTAAGTCGACTTCGTAGCTCCGCGCCTGGTCCTCAATCTTAGTTTGGACCAATCCTTGGTCGAGGTCCCATTGGTGGGTAAGGAATTGGTCCGGATGAAGCGCCTCAATACCGAAATCGCGGATCTGGGCGTTCGGGAAATGCCTCAAATTCGCGGTTACGATGCAGTCTGCTCGGGCCATTATCGCAGCGGCGAGTACGTGGCGGTCCTCGCCGTTAACGGGCATGAACGGTATTAGCGATTTGTAACCGTCCACCATCGCTTCCGGAAACGCGGATCGCATGCAGGCGAGCCGATATCTTGCTTTCTGTGCGGAGAGTTTGAATTTTCCGCTAAGAAGGTTGCGTTCGACTTCGGCAAGGATCTCGGATGACCATTTGGGACTGTACATCGCAGGCTCCTCGGCCAGGCGCAGCATCAGATCGCATAGCCGAATCGGGAGGAGAACGCAGGCATCCAGCACTGCGGAATACTCATTTACCAGCGTAATCATCCAGCGTGGCGTCACCAGCGCCCGCCTCAATCTCAGATTGCACCATCAGATCAAGGGCGGCCCGCCGTGATCGATCACGCTTGGACTTGTAGATGAGAAGATCCTTTACCGACACGCGTCGATGGGTGCCAACCTTGGTGTAGGGGATCTCTCCTCCTTCCACCAGGTTCACGAAAAACTGGCGTGACATTCCGAGCATGCGTGCTGCTTGCGCGGTGGTTAGGCCGTGCCGTTCCTGAAAAACCGCTACGGACGCTCCTTCGCTCAGGTCTTTCAGAATCCGGACGAGTAGGCGATATACCGAAGCGGGCAGCGTGAGACTCTCGCCGGTCGGGCTTGTCAACTGGGCGTAGCTTCCCGCCAGAACAGCATTTCGGTATAGCTCGATGATCTCCCGCTGTTCAACCTCGGGTACATCGACGGGGCTCACGATGGCATCTGGCAGGAAGGTGGCCTGTGTTGACATCTCGTTGTCGGCTTCAAACGTAAACGCTATAAACGCTACGTCCCGATGTTACCGGTTTGTTGGATTTCTGTCAAATCGAGTCACCCGTTTTCCACAGCCAATGCGTGCCGCCATGACGCGGCTGGGGAGAAGTGTCCCGAGGGCGGCGCCCTCTGGTGGAGAACCAGGGCGGAGCGCCACAAACACCCCGCACAGCTAGATCAAGCCGTTTCCGCTGCGAGCGTCTCTTTGACGAGGCTGGCAAGTTCCCGCGATTTATAGGGTTTTTGCAGAAATCCGGCAAGAGCGTGGCCGCGAAAGCGCTCGACGGCTTCCGATTGGCTGAATCCGCTGGAGACGATTACCTTCACGCGAGGATGGATCTCGCGCAGTCGCGCCAAGGCTTCATCCCCGCTCATATCGGGCATCGTCAGGTCGAGCACTACCGCCGAGACGCGGTGGGCTTCGCGGGAAAAGAGGTCCACCGCGGCGTGGCCGTCTTCGGCAACCAGCACTTCATAGCCGCACCGGGTGAGCGTGGCACGCGCCAGCTGGCGCACGATCGTCTCGTCGTCTACAACCAGGATTACGCCGGTGCCGCCGACAGCGTCTGGGGTTGAAAGAGAGTCTCTGGAGGTACGAACGGGCGCCGGACTCGCGGGGAACAGAATATCGAAATTTGTGCCGCGGCCGGGCGTCGAATCGATCGAGATGGCGCCGCGGTGAGCGCGCACGATCCCCAGTACCGCGGAAAGTCCGAGACCGCGCCCCGTGAATTTGGTGGTGAAGAACGGATCGAAGATACGCGCCTGCGTGGCGGCATCCATACCGCATCCGGTATCGCGGACCTGAAAAACGACATAATTGCCGGGAGGGATCGGCGGAAGCCCAAAGGGTTGGTGCAGGGGCTGTTCCAAGCGGCGGCTATTCGTACTTACGTTTACGCGTCCCGGCCCGGTGCCGCAGGCTTCCGCGGCGTTGAGGATCAGGTTCATGACGATCTGTTGCAGCTGACTGCGATCGCCTTCGACAGCGGGAAGATCCGCCTGGAATCGGGTCTGGATGGTGATGGACCGGTGAATGGAGCTGGTAATCAGCGGCAGAATCTCCGCGGTGAGAATCGAAAGATCGACCTTTTCAATGATGAAGTTGCCGCGCCCGGAATAAGCCAGCATCTGGCGCGTGAGGCTGGCCGCCTTCTCGCTCGCGGAAAGAACGCCGTTCAAGAGATGACGTACCGAACTTTGCGGCCCGAGGATATCGAGGGCCAGCGAGGAGTTGCCCATGATGCCGACCAGCAGGTTGTTGAAGTCATGCGCGATCCCGCCGGCCAATACCCCGAGCGACTCGAGTTTCGCGGTTTCGCGGAGGCGTGCTTCCGCCGCTTCCACGGTACGCCGCGAGCGCACCTCCGCCGTGACATCCTGGAGAAGCATGATGAGGCCGGCGGCGGCGCCGTCCGGAGCGCGATAGGGCGTGAGCATCACGTTCAAGAGAATTTCCTCGCCGTTGGCGGAGGGGTTGGGGCCGGCGACGGAGCCGGGGTTAGAGTCGGGGTTGGGAGCGTGACGCGCGATCGCAACCTCACGGCGCGTTTCCGTGGCTCCGGACGCGTAGGCGTTTCGTAGTGGTTCTTCTAGGGTCTGGAACAGCGCAGGCGCGGCGTCCCGCAGCGAACGGCCGGCCGGATCGACGCCGAGCCGTTCGCGCGTCAGTGGATGTACGACTTCGAAGATCAGATCCGGCCCGCTCAGAAGGTCGATCGCGACGGGAGCTTGCTGAAATACCGAGTGGAGGTGTACGCGCTGCTTCTCCGCCTGCGCGCGGGCGCTTTCCAGGTCCGCGGTGCGCTCGCGAACCTTGCTCTCCAGTTCCTCGTTTGCGGAACGGAGGATCTGCTCGACCCGGCGGCGGCTCTTGGCAACCCGATCGGAGGCCGCGGCAATGAACACCAGAACCAGAAGCGCCGCCCAATCGATGGTTGGCGGGAACCACAATTTCCCATGACTGACTATCTGCGAAAGCAGCGGAAAGCAGGCCGCTATGACCAGCAGGCCGCCCACGAATCCCGCGAACCAGGCGGAAACGGAGATGGCTACGATGAAGGAAATGCTGACGATCGGCGCTAAATCAGGGCGGCCCCTTAATGCCAGCGCGACACATGCCGGAATAGCGAGCGACAACAGCGAGGCGAGATAACGGACGAGCAAAGATCGGAATTTCGGCATCGCGTCCCGGACGTCCGGTGTTGGGCAGCTAAGGAAGGCACGACCGGCTCTGAACGAGAGTGTACTCCGACTGGTTGCGCATCGACACCGGCGAAGCGGCAAATGAATCCAGAGACCGACCGCAAGAGCGGGCCGCTTGTGTCTGTGAACACAAAACTCAGAATGAAAATTAGGCGATCCTGTTGAAGAATAGAATAGTGCGCGACCGTGCAACCGGCAAGAACAAGAGGTTGAGGGGATCGCATTCCGTTGCGCTGGTTCTGATGGCTTGCAGCACTGCGCATCTGTTCGGCCAGGGCGGAGCTTCGCTCGTGGGCACGGTGCGAGACGCAAAGGGAGGGGCCATATCCGGCGCGACGGTGACCGCTTTGCGCATCGAAACCGGCGTTGAGTATCCGGGCACCACGACCTCGGCCGGCGATTACGCTTTGAGCGATGTCCCCAGCGGCGCTTACCGCCTTACGGTTCGTGCGGACGGGTTTGAAGAGCTGCAGGTCGAAGGCATTGAGCTGCACGTCGCGACCGTCCTCCGGCAGGACGCGACACTGCGGATCGCGGCCGTGAAGTCGCAGATCGAAGTGGAATCGTCAACTCCGCTGGTCAATACGGAAACGGCGGAGATCGGACAACTGATCGATTCGCGCCTGATCGCCGATCTTCCCCTCAACGAACGGAACATCTTCTCGTTAATTGCGCTGACACCAGGGACGGAAACGGCGGTGAATCCCGAAGCGCGGTTCACCGATACGGAGCGGCCTGCCATCGCGGGCGGGCGCGCGGGATACACCGTCTTTCGAATCGATGGAATCGACATCAACAGCCAGAATCTGCCGTCGGCATCGGTAACGCCCGCAGTCGATGCCGTTCAGGAGTTTCGCGCCGTGACGCAACTGGCGCCCGCATCGGAGAGCGGCACATCGACCGTGAGCATCGCGCTCCGCAGCGGTACGAACCTATTTCATGGGACGGCTTTCGATTTCTTTCGCAATAACGTGCTCGACGGGCATCCGTTCTTTGAGCGCAATATCTCCACGCCGAGCTTCCAAAGCGAGCCGGACCAATTGCGCTACAACCAATTCGGCGCAACGTTGGGCGGCCCCATCCGGCATAACCGCACGTTCTTCTTCCTGAGCTTCCAAGGCACGGCGAACGATGGGTTGACCCAGGTGACGGGCCTATATCCAACGGCGCAGATGTTAGCCGGAAACTTTTCGGGAGTGAATCCGCTCCGCGGCCAGGCGATGCGGAACTTCGGTCCGATACTGGAACCGGGATCGACCACTCCGTTTCCGGGAAACATCGTTCCCATGAGCCAGTGGAGCGCGTTTGCCCAGAAGTTTTTGCCGCTCGCGTTCTTGCCGGCGAACTGTATGGCGTGCCTCGCGGAGGGTTTAGGATTCGATTTCGCGGGTGAAGCTCCGGAGCGCGCCAATCAAGCGCAGGGATTGGGCCGCGTCGATCACCGCTTCAATGATCGCGATTCGCTGTTCGGGACGGTGCTTGCGGGATCGGGAAATTCCACCGACGTGGCGTCGTCGAATCCGATCTCCGAGGTCGACACTCCGATCAACTACTATTTCGTGGAGCTGGGTGAAACGCACGTGTTCGGCCCCGAGATGGTGAACGAATTTCGCCTCGGCTACACGCGTTTGCGCGACTCGCTGCAGCAGAAAGAGAACGCGAACGGTGAATTCACATTCCAGAACACGCCCACGAGCTTGCCGTCGCTCTATCCGACGGTCGATATCGCCGGCTACGGAACCTACGGAAACGGAGCGATTTCGGATCGGAACTTCGCGCTCGAAGATTCCTGGGACGGCGTGGACGGAGTGACGATTCAACGCGGGCAGCATGAGATTCAGGCGGGCTTCGAGGCGATTCGGGCGCGGTTCTGGAACACCGTCAATTTGAACGCCTTCTTGGTATATGCGGACGGGTTGCCCTCTTCGCTGGGCTTTACGGGATCGGGATTCGCCGATTTCCTGCTCGGCACGCCGCTGGAAGGGGTTACGTTTCAAGGCACCGGCAAGGCTTCGCACGTCGAGCGTTCCGTGTATGCGGGCTATGTGCAGGATAGCTGGCGGATATCGCCCACGCTTACTGTAAACGCGGGGCTGCGGTATGAATATCCGCAACGCTGGCACGACGCGAACACCGAACTCAACCGGCTGGGAACGCTGGACACAAGCGCGGCCAGCGAGGCTATCGGGGGGCGCTTTCTGCTCGGCGGAAGCGCCAATTATTACGTGCCGGGGATTGGCGTCGTCGAGGGAACCGGAGCGCCTTTGATTCGAGCCGCGCTGGTGGACCCCGCGTGGCGCGATTTTCAGCCTCGCGGAGGAATCGCCTGGAGGCCTTTCGGAGAGACGACGGCATTTCGCGCGGGAGCCGGCATTTACTATGCGATTCAGGACGCCAACTCGCTCGCCTTCGAGATGCTTTCTCCGCCGTTTCAGTACGAGACAACGGTGGTGAACTTAAGCGGAAAGCCATTGAAGGACAGCCAGTTTTTCCCGGCATCTCCGCCCTCGGGCGTGGCGAGCGAGGGGGACGATCCGACGAATCGCGATCCTCTGCTGTATCAGTGGACGGCCAGCGTTGAACATCAGATCGGCCGCGGGATACTTATCTCGGCGGAGTATCTGGGCAATCACGGCATCCACCAACCCTACTCTCTTCTCATCAATACGCCGTCGCTGCCCACCGGCGGGCTGCTGACGACGCTGGAAGAGAATCCTGGGATGGATGTGTCGCTGGCGGAGCAGCGGTCGCCGTATCCGCGCGTCGGGTTGGCGTACGAATATACGGAGAACGTGGGGCAGAGCTGGTACGACGCGCTGAATCTAAGGGCGGAAGGGCGCCTGCGGCGAGTCACGTTCACCGCTGCGTACACGTGGTCGAAAGCGCTCGACGAAAGTTCGTCGGAGCAGCAGACCGCGGCCGTCCTATCCAATCTATCTTTAGGCAAGAGTTATTCGGATTACGATCACCCGCAGCGTTTCGTCGGCAGTTGGGTTTACGATCTTCCGAGCGTGGGGCGGGGCGCGCGATGGCGGCGGTTGGGATCGGGATGGGCGCTATCGGGAATCGCCACGTTCGAAGCGGGGCCGCCTTATTCCATCACCATGGGCGCGGATACGGCTCTGGTGGGCGGGTCGGTTACGGTGTATCCGGACCTGGCCGGGCCGCTGGTACACGAGAACATCCGGGCGTCGAACGGGATCTATCTGTCACCGCAGAACTTCGTTGCGGCGCCGTTCGGACAATACGGCGAACTAACTCGCAATGACTTTCATGGACCGGGTTACTCCAATTACGACTTAGGCCTGCTGAAGACGACTTCTCTAACTGAGAGGTTGAGCTTACAGCTGCGCGGCGAGTTCTTCAACGCGGTCAATCACGCGACGTTCTCATT
>NZ_CAJCHS010000169.1 GCF_903970205.1 Nevskia soli
CCGGCACTTACGGTGTAAGTGCTCTGGTCGCCATGGCGCTCGATCACGTATGAGAAACCCCTTGATTCGAAAGTAAGTTTGGGATGGGTTATGAGTATGGTCTGGTCCGGCGGCAGTTGCAGGCCGATTCCCATCGGTGTCTTCGGCTGGAATTGAGCTTCGTCGCGATGACAAGTCGCGCAGGTGAAGGCGCGCGCCTGTTTCGCCTGGTTATCGGCGGCGGGCGACACGCGCGACATCGCCAGAGTGAACAAGACAACACTAATGATGCGCACGAGGGTCCGTTCCCCGCGCGAGCGCAATCGTCGCGACGCGCTCGCGGTAGGCATCGTCATTCCTGCCGAACTTGGAGTAAGCACCGGCGAGAGCCACATGATAATCGATGTTCACAGGATCGAGCTGGGTGGCTTTTTCCAGATACTCAATGGCCGATTTATCGCCGGACCGCGAAAGGATGAGTCCATAAACATACTGCGCAACGGAAGCTTCGGGGTGATTCGTCGCGGCTTTGCGGGCCATTGATTCGGCTTCATCCTGATGACCCGCGCGCACCATGGTGAGAGCAAGTAAGCCGCTCGCGTACGCATTCCCCGGATCGTTCTGCAGTTCCCGCTCAAGTTCCGCTATAGCTTCCACGGGATGCGTATCCAGGAGAAAACTACCGTAGAAGTAATGAACGTTGGGCGCGGTTGGATAGTGCGCGACTAACTCATGGAACCCCGTGTCGGCGCCGGCCACATCGCCGCTCATCCACGCGTAGGCGATCGCTCCGGCGGCGGCCATTATCGGGGCCTGATCCGCGGAAAGGTCTTTGGGGAGGAGCGCGGTGCGCAGGGAGGCAAGCCCCAGGCCGAGCAGCATGGTCTGCTCCTTGACGCCGTGAGCGGGAAACCAAAGGTACTCATGAATGGCCTGATCGAACAGGCCCAGCTTCGTAAGCGTCATGGCTTGGTGAAAGCGCACTACTTGTTCGACCTGCGGCTCGAGGCCGGAACCGGAGCTCAAGGCTTTCTGCAAGTGGCTGAGCGCGTCGGGATACGCGGCGAGCTGAAATTCGCAAAGCCCCAGCAGGGCGAACCCCGGGGGCGCATTGTCCTGCAGCTTGACGAAGCTGGCGAAGGCATCGCGGCCGGGGGCGTACTGATCCGAATCGTAAAGCAGCGTTCCGAGGAACCACCAGCCTTCGGCCCAGGCCGGCTTGAGTTGCAGCGCCTGGCGATAGAGATCGACGGCTTGCGGAATTTGGTCGGCATCGCGCGCGGCGGCGGCCTTGGCGGCCAGATCGTCAAACGAATCGGCGCGCAGGGGAGCGATGCAGAGGGCGGCGATCAGGAACGCGGACGCGGCGGAAAACTTCATGGGACCCGCTCCGGGTGAAAGCGGCGGGATACGTTCAACTCCTCACTATAAAACAGACGCGGCAACGGGCGGTTACGGTATCTGCGATGCCGAACGCCCGACAGCTCCCGCCCGCTCTCTACATGGGCGCGGCGCGTGCATGGTTGTGCTTTCAGGCGCGTTCGTGCGCCGTCTGGGCGGCTCGCTCCGCCTGCAAGCCTTCGCCGTGCTGATCGCCGTAACTGAGTCCTATTTCCTGGGCGCGAACTGGATCTATCAGACCGTGACATTCGATGAGGCGACCTGGATGGTTGCGCTCTACTGCGGGCGGAGAACAGCGCAAGCAATCCTTCGCGATGATTGGCGTTCCTATCCGTCTTCGCGACCGGCGGCTTTGCGAGAAAGTCAATCTCTCAGCCCGTTGACAATGCGGGTGATGCCGTCCTTGATCAGCGCCACATTGAAATTGATGAGCAAGCCGAGGCGTTTGTCCGCCAACCGGAGATAGGTCAAGAGCTGCTTCTTGTGGACTGGGGCTATCAGCTCGACGGATTTAATTTCAACGATGACCTTGTCTTCGACCACCAGATCGGCTCGGAATCCGGTATCGATGCGGAAATTCTCATAGACCACCGGGATCGGCTGCTGTTGTGACGTGCGCAGACCCCGGCGGCTCAGTTCATGCGCCAAGACCGCGTTATAGACCGATTCGAGCAAGCCTGGGCCAAGCGTTGTATGAATGCGGAAAGCGGAGTCGACGATCTCCTTGGCTATGGCGTTTTCGTCCATATCAGCTTTCATCAGTTTCTCGCCAAGTCGCGAAGACGCAAAGGAACGTAAAGACAGCCCGGTCCGGTTACTGCCAGAAACTAAAACTAAACTTAGATCGTCCTTGGGCGCTCCTTTCCCGCCCGTCGATGTGACCGTCAACCGGTCGGCTCGGCTATGGTCGGGTCTTGGAGTTCGCGTCAGCGTCGCTGCACGTTCCGGGTCGGAACTGGCGTTTGTGTGCAGCGGGTGTCGAGTAGAGACTCGACACGGCACGGACGAATCCGTGCGCCACGTTTCGCGCTCGCGCGGTTATAGAATGACACCATGCACCGGCAGCAACGTTCTATCACAGTCGTTTGTCTAATCCCCCTGCTCACTGTCACCCTCGGCGGGGCTCCGCAGGAGCAGCCCACCACCACGATCAAAACCTCCACGCAAGAGGTGGTCCTCGATGTCGTGGTGCGCGACAGCCACGGCAAGATCGTCAAGGGGCTGACCCAGAAAGATTTTCAGATCCTCGAGGACGGGACGCCGCAGCAGATCAAGAGCTTTAGTTTCACCCAGGGGCGCGATGCGCTGCAGACGCAGCAGGCAGGTTCGGCCACCCGGACGCCGGCCGTGGCGAATCCGCTGCGCGCGGTGAATCTGGTCTGCATCGTTTATCAGAACCTCGATCCCTACACCAAGAAGGATGCGATCGCCGCCAGCAAGGAGTTTCTCAACAGCCACTTCTCGCCGGATACGTGGATCGCGGTTTACAGCCTGACGGGCGAGCTGGTGGCGCTGCATCCGTTCACCACCAATCGCGCGGAGCTGCTGAAAGCGGCCGACCACGCCTTCAGCGGCACCATGATGGACTTCGTCAGTTCCGCGACGGAGGTGCTGAACGCCACGCCGAACGTCGACTACACGGCGAACGGACCCGCGAACACTTCGCAGGGCAGCGCCGTAATTGCGACGGCGGGCAAGGTAACCGGCGGCGGATTGAATACTACGGTAAACAATGACGCTTCTGCATCGACTTCCATCGCCGCGAACCGGATGCGCGGCGATCTGGCTGGACAACGCCGCCAGTTCGGCGGCCTGGAGGCGCAGCGCCAAACCGACCAGATCATCGACTTGATCGAAAAGCTGGCAACGCTTCCCGGCCGGAAATCGGTGCTACTGGTCAGCCCCGGCCTGCCTTCCAATGGCGACGCGGACCTTTTCAAGTCCGTCCTGAACAAAGCCAACAAGGCCAACATCACCTTCTATGGTCTGGATGTTAACGGTCTCACCGAAAACTCGAATGTCGGGGCGGCCAACAATGCG
>NZ_CAJCHS010000170.1 GCF_903970205.1 Nevskia soli
CCCAAAATGCACCGTTCCTACTCGGTATCCGTTTCTTGGCTACAAGTAGCCTACGAGCGTATACTGAGCCTATGACCGTTGAGATGAAACGATGTTTCTTTTGAGGCGATATCAAAGCTGAGGCCGTGAGCCTCAAAACCCGTATCGAAGCTGAATTGGGTGTGCCGACCCGGCTGCGCATAGGCCATCCAGGATCGCTGGACGTGATCGTCAACGGCCGCAAGATCTACTCAAAGCAGAAAAGCGGGCACCTTCCAGCACCGGATGAGGTTGTGAATCTGGTTCGCACTGAACTCGCCGGCGCGTGAGGTGAAGCCTCTATAACGGTATCTTCAGAGTCTGACCGGCGCGAATGTGGTCCGGATCTCTCAACTGGTCGCGGTTCGCCTCGAAGATTCTTTTATAGGCTCCCGGGTGACCGTAAAATTCCTGGCTGATTTTAGAAAGGCTGTCTCCCGGCTTGACTGTATAAGTATCTTCTCTAACCGACGGATCGGGAGCGGGCGCTGCAGTGGCAGCAGCCGCGTCAACGTCAAACTCCGCGGTCAAATCCGAGTAGGTCGGGTCCACTGCTTTGATCGCGTTCCACGCGTTGTTCTTGGCTTGTTCGGACGGCGCCTTCCCCTGCAGGAAAAGCTTATTATCCTGAACATGCAGGTGCTCCAATTCGATCCCCTGGGACTGAATCGCGGTAAGTACCGTTTGATATTTTTGTTTGAGCTGGTTTAAACGCTGCTCGTCGTCGGCCATAGATAGATCCTCCAGTATCCGGATAGCAAGTTCAGCGCCACTTACACGGGGACAGGATCACGAAGGTGTCGGGCTCGAGTACGGCGTTCTTCCACCAGATGGAACCGGGGAAGCGCCGCTCTTCGCAGTATCCGCGGGCTCGCAGCTGAGTTAAAGTGTCTTCGCTGGCGGGATTGCCATAGCGGAAAACGATGCGGTCAGGCTTTTGTGTACCCAGGCCCGTCAAACGGTCGTGATCCAGCGCAGTGGTCCACGGATAGAACGCTGCCTTCCGCCCGCTTTCCTGGATAGCAAAGAGATTCCGGTCGAAGTAAGGTTGAACGGCGAACGATTCGGGGGCGACTGCGAAGAGGTTTTGAGTACCGGTCTGTTTCAGATAAGCTGCCGCGGCCTTACTACCCGAGAATACATGGGTTAGCTGGAAATGGACCGATTCCACGCCGAATGCAATCTGAACCGCGAATACGGCGGCAATCGCGACACTTAGTGGTTTGCCAAAAATTTGTACTTTGGCATACGAAATCCAGAGAGTAAAGATCCATACGAGGAAGATAACTCCAGCGTGCCAGTAAGTCGCGCGAACTAGAGCTAGTAGAAGCAGTGGAGTCATCAGGCCGCCAAACAGCCAAAACGTGCCGGCTCGATGAAACCAGCGCGCCGAAATCGCCATCACGGCGAGGGCGCACAACAATCCGATCGCCTTGTTTGCGTTGCCGCCGATGCCGCCGAAGGATGCCTCGCGGATTTGCTGACACATGCGAAGGACGCGCGTCGTCAGACTAACGGGTGTAAATTGCGAGAGCAAATCGGGCGGGAAACGCAGCTGTAGAAAAAGCAGCCCGTAGAGTACGACCGTGGCGCCCAGAAATGTCCAGAAAACCGGCTTGCGCTTGCCCTCGCGGCCGACCGTCCAGATCCACTCGCAAAAGAGCACGCCGGCAACAAGTGCGCCATGAAGACTTACGTTCGCGAGCAGACCGAGTAACAGCCAATAGACCGCGGGACGATTTACACGGCGGGGGAAAAGGTACGCGATCACGCAAAGTAGCGGCAGATAGAGTACATAACTGCGCGCAATTACCGAAAACTGAAAGAGCGGAAAGTAACAGAACGGAAAGAGCGCTTTGAAGGGAAGCGGCAAGGGCGACAGCCAGAGAAACAAGCCGATTCCGATCACGCCGATCAAAGCGCTGACAAGATTCAGGGCATGATAGGCGAGACCCAGCCGCTGCAGCAGCATTAGCAGCGCGGGCCACAGCGCGGGCGATCCCTCGTAGCGCATCTGGTGAAACACGAGTTGGCCAAAACTCAGATCGCGCGCGAGTAGCCAAGACTGCGCTTCGTCAAACCACGGCTGGTGCCGCAGCGCGCATAGCCCGACCAGAACGTTGTACAGCACGAACGTCGCGCTCAATACCAGTCCACGTGTTTGGGGGCGGACTCTCATTGCGCCAGGTGCGGCCCAAGCTGTTTCGGTTGGGAGCGCGGAATCGAAACGAAGCCCGCGGCCAAGCCTCGCGCCGGGTCAGCCAGACGGAAGTTTTCATCGAGAACGAAGGGTGTGCATGGGAGCGGAAGGTCCCAGCATTGGTCGACGGGGAAGGTGAGCCGGAAATGAAAGTTGTTGAGCGTGCGCCAGAGGAAATGAATCGGGACCTGGCGATTCTCATAGCGGTTGTAGATGTGGGTGAGTTGCCCTTCACCGGAGGGGAGCGCCGCAGGTAAGAGCCAAGGTTGGTTCGAGGAGGCTATCCGATCGGCGCGGTTGGTCACTAGTATGCCGGCGGTAATCACGATGGCGAAACAGGGCGCGAGCATCGCTCGTAAACGGGGCAGCCTCCATTCACGAACCGGAAGGACAGCCGCCGCAAGCGCTGCCGGAAATAGCAGAAAGAATCCCAACCCGTAGCGCAGATTCGGCGCATTCACCGCAATCATTGCCAGTCCCGCATAGCCGAATAGCAACATCCAGCAACATTCGCGGCGACCGCGTCGATAACGGAGTAGAACCACAACCGTGGCTACGATCGTGACCAAGACCGCCGCCAGTTTTTCCTTCTGAATCACCCAGTAAGCGAGCCACCGGTAGCCGTGAATCTCGCTTCCGGGGATTCCCAGCCAGCGCGAAGCATCGCGAATATCGGAAGTGACATATTGAGCCATCGCAACAGGAATACTCCACGAGGTCGTCAGGCAACCGAGCGTCGAAGGGTACATCGGACAACCGCTGATGATCAGGTTCGCGGCGCCAAGCGTGAGCACGGGCACAGCTACGGCGGCTGCGCCGAGGGTGATCCACTCGCGATTCCACCAGCGCCCTTTCGCGTGAGCGATTGCGAACAGCACTCCGGCGGGGATGAGCGGGAGTACCGTAAGCTTGCATGCTACAGCGAGCGCCGCGACGATCATCGGCAGCAAGAAAGCGCGGGCATTTGGTTGCGGTTTAGAAACGATAAGCGCGGTCCACCCGATCAATACAGTCAAGGTCCATCCCGGAACATCGGTGCCGCTGGAGAGATCGAAGTGCCAATACCACGCAGCCGCCAATAGAATCGGATAAGCGGCGAGCAGATACCAGTCCGCCGGGCGCATGAGTGCCGCTGTGACGCGGTACAGCTTGCCCAGGAAATGAACCAGTACGAGAACGATGGCAAATTCGCCGACCATGCCGCTTCCCCGCCCTTCGATTGGGCCGTGGTTGAGAACCGCGGCGAGCGCGAACCAAGACGATGGCCAGCCCAGCCGGAAGTGCAGCCACGTGAGGCCTTTCACCAGACCGAAATGCGACAGCCACGAGATGGCCTGCTGGTGGTAAAGGCCGGTGTCATAAGCGTCCACGAGAACGGTTGAGCCGTGATAGGCCAGGCCGAGGATCGTCAGGACGCAGGCGATGGCGAGCGGCGACGGGATGGGCCGCAGCACCGACGAACGCAACGGCTCGCGCGACAAAAGCAGCGCTGCAGCGGCCAGCGGAAGCAGCGCGCACCAGGGCGATAGCGGAATCACGAGAGCCAGCGCGAGGAACACGCAGCCGACGGCGAGCAGTCCCAGCCAGATGGATAGGATCCCGTAGTCCAGTGGGTCTTCCTCGAAGCTCGCTTCCGCGTGCGACACGCGCAAGATCGCGGCGCCGATCGGGGCGCAGCACGCAGCTAGAAGACACCAGACCACCAGCAGCAGCAGCATGCTCAGGAACGCGCCACGGCCATCACGTTCCAGGTGTCCGGTCCGGGATCGCGATCGAACTCCGGAAACGCGCCGAAGCGCAACAGGTCGAATCCCGCGCTTTTTACGAAACGAAGGATCTCGTCCGCAAAGAAGTAACGGACGGTGTGGGTTTCCGTTAGATCCGGATCGATATGGAACGTAACATTGCAAACGCGGCGACACACATCGAGCGTTGCGGTCGATCGCCGCGTAATGGGTCCATTGGATGTATCTACAACGATTGTGCGGTCCGACGGCTTCTGCGCCAGAACCGCGGGGCCGTACCAGCAATCGAAGATCAGCAACGCTCCGGGCCGCAGATGACGGTGAGCCGCGCGCAAGGCAGCGTCAACATCGTCGTTGGTCAGTTGATAGCCAAGCACGGCGAACATCATGATCGCGGCATCGAACGTCTCTTCCAGCTCCAGTTCTTTCAGATCGCTTTGAATCAGACGAACGCCCTTGCGTTCGGCTTCAGCCAGCATGGCGGCAGAACGATCGACGCCGGTGACGCAGTAGCCAAGCTTCGCCAGTTCGACGGCGTGCCTACCGGACCCACACCCGAGGTCGAGTACGCGGTGGGCCGGGAACGATCCGTATTCGTTCAAGACGCGTTGGATCAGACGCGATTCGCCCGCATAATCTTTCGCGGCATAGAGCGAGTCGTAGAGAGCGGCATAGGCGGGACCGAAAAGTTCAGGCACGTTCGAGAGCTCCGCGAACGGCTTTCGCTACGCGCCTGAAATCGCTCGCAGAACTGCCGAGTCCCGATGGCAGATATAAGCCGCGGCGAGCGAGCCGTTCCGCGACCGGATACCTCTCACCGGCGAATAAGCCGCGCTTCAGCAGTGCCGGCTGCTGGTGCATCCCGAGAAAGAACGGGCGCGTTTCGATCTCGCAGCAGCGCAACCGGCGCGCCATCTCCGCCGCGTCGAACGGAACGGAATCATCGAGCACGATTCCGAACATCCAGAAACTGCTCGATGCCCACGGTTCTTCCGCAGCTAGTTGCAACGGCAATCCGTCAAGCTCTTCGCGGTAAAGGCCGGCCATCGCGCGTTTGCGGCGTAAGAGTTCTTCCGTCCGCTCGATTTGTCCGAGGCCCAGCGCAGCCTGCATGTTCGTCAACCGGAAATTGAATCCGGTCGCTTCGTGGCGAAACCGCTCGCCGGGGATAAAACAAAGATCGCGCAAGGATGCGAGGCGCGCGGCGAGGTCCGGATCGTCAGTCAGAGCCATCCCGCCCTCACCGGTCGCAATCAACTTGTTGGCGTAGAAGCTGAAGCAGCTCACACGTCCGAAGCTTCCGCAGCGCGCCCAATCGCCGTTCCTCATGCGATACCTTGCGCCATGCGCTTCGGCGGCGTCTTCAATCACGGCCAGGTTGTGCGCCGCGGCGATGGCGAGTAGAGGCTCCATGTCGACCGGGTGCCCATAGATGTGGACCGGCATGATGGCTCGCGTGCGCGGCGTAATCTTCGCCTCGATCGCGCTCACGTCCATGCACCAGGTTTTCGGATCGCTGTCCACCAGAACGGGAACCGCGCCGTTATAGATCGCGGCCAGCGCACACGGAATAATCGTGAACGTAGGGAGGATCACCTCGTCGCCGGGCGCCAGATTCAAAGCCGCGACGGACGCTTGCAAAGCGGTTGTCCCGCTGGACATCGCGATCCCAAACCGGCGCCCGATATACTCCGCCCAGGCCGCTTCGAACTGTTTGACTGCCGGGCCCGTGGACGACACCCAGCCGCTGCTCACGCAGGCGGCGACACGCGCGGCGTCCTCCGGCGTGAACCAGGGTTCGCTGACCGGAATCATCAAAACAGCTGCTTCTCCCCTTCGCCAAAATACGGGCCTTGCTTCACCTCGGTGAGCACGGTGTCTTCGCGCATGTGGAAACCGTGGCCGCCCGCCAGCAGCAGCACCGCATCGCCTTCGCGCAGCTCGCGCGTGGCGATCAACTGCTTTGCGTCGTCGTAGATATCGATCGCGCACGATCCTTTGCGAACCGAAACAAACTCGCAGGTGACGCCCAGCGAGCGCCTCACCGGAACGTGAACATGACGCGGGAGTGTCTCGCCGGCGCCATAAACGATAAACCCGAGTTGCAAAGGCGCGGCAGGATCGCTAACGAAAGTCGTCTCGTGAAATTCAGTTTCCTTCGTGACCAGCACCGCCAGCAGTTCACCGGCTGCGGAAATCATCTCATGCGGCATCGCTCACGGTCTCCCGCTCGCGGTCGAGCCGCACAGGCTCGACGGGCGAAACGGAAGCAGCGGGGCCGATCTCAGCCGCAAGAGCATCCAAGACTTTCCGGAAGTGGCGCGAGAACTCATACTCGCGTGTGTAGCACGCGAGCGCGCGCTGTCGGTAACCTTCATAATCCTGTTCCATGCGCGCGATGGCCGACGGGATTTCATCGATGTTCCGCACCACCACGCCGCATCCGTAACCTTCAATCATCTCGCGCATGCCCGGGAAATCCTGACAGATGACCGGGACGCCGTTGCGCAGATAGCTCGGAAGCTTGCCGGACGCGCTGACAATGAGGGTGTAATTCGGACCGTAGCTTTCGGCGTAAACGGCGAGACCGAAGCGCGCGGACGCGATCAAATCGTCCAGTTCATCCTCCGGCGCGGGTTCCAATTTCACGTGGACGCGCGGGCTGTCGATTTCCAGAAGGCGGCGAACATAAGGCTCATCCGGGCTGCGGCGGAAACCGGCGTTCAGCACCAGAGCATAGGGTTCGGGCCAACTGCCGGCGGCTTGCGCAAGTTCGAGACACAGAACTCCGGGATCCATCATTCCGGCATGCAGAAGGATTTTGCGATCGCTGGGAAGTCCCAGGTAGCGATGCAGATAATCGGTGGTCCGAACGCGACCCGCGCCCATCGGGGAATTCGGCACCAGAAGAACGCGCGCGTGACCCGGACGGTTTTCCTCGATCAATGCGCGGGCTCGCAAGGGGTCCTGCACGATAATCCACCGGGCTTTCCGGCAGGCGATTCGTTCCAGCGATTTCAGCACGCGCTTGAGCGGGCTCCGAATCTCGGAAGCGAAACTGAGTTCCAGCGACCAGAAGAAAAGCGGCACTCGTCGAAGTGTGGCGAGCACCAAAGCGCAGACACCTCCGGCAGGATCCACGCCGAACAGCGCATCGTAACGCTCGTGGCGCGTTCGCGACAAAACAAAGCCAAGGTAGAGCAGCACGCCGAGCGGACCCGCGAATCGAAAGCGCCGCTTCTGATCCGGATAAACCTTGCGCAGCTTCCCGGCCGCATTGCTCTTGATGATGCGAACGCCTTCCGGCATAGTTCCCAGCTCGGGCATTTCCGAATCGCCCCCGCGCATGAAAATATCGGCATCGTAGCCGTGCTCGGCCAGCAGGCGCAGGGCGCCCAGCATGCTGGGGGAGAGCGCGAGATGCCCTTCCCAGAAAAGGATGGCGACGCGCGGCTTCGGCGCGGAGAAACTCGAATTGGAACTCGCACGCATCCTTCTCCATCTTAAAGGGTTCTATCTCAAAGGTTCGCGGGTAAGCGATGGTGTCCTAAAACTGCGCTGTATAAGAAAGGCTGTTCGGGATGGCGGTTTCGGAGCGCTCTCCGCCGGAGCGAACAAATGCGCGGCATTCCTTCACTGCTGGCTATCACTAACGAAGCCGGAATCTGCCACCCATGGCATTTTGTGATCAGGGGAGTGCGCGCACGCACTTCCAGGAAAGCTACCCGCGGCTGACAGCGACGGACCCTCCCTTTCGGTCGGGCTCGGAGTGGGGCTGTACGGCTACCTTTTCATCTTTGGTTGTGAACCGAAGGATCATGCCACTCGGTAACAGACCAACTCTTTGTTGTCGCGGCTCGGATTTTCAGAACCACGCGGACGTTTATAATTCGTACGGGACCATCTGGCAACGGCAAGCGTACTCCAACCCGCTACCCCGCCGTCGTGGCGCGTCGCTCTCCTCACCAACTTCATTCCTCCGTACCGGCTGCCGATTTACGAATCGCTCGCGCGCCGCGTGGCGCAATTGCGGGTTTTGATTTCGACGCGCTCGGAAGCGAATCGCACGTGGGAGCCGAACTTCGGCGCACTGGACGTCATCGTTCAAAAGTGCATTACGCGGTCGCGTACCTGGCGGCACCCGAAGGGTTTCACCGAGACGGTCTACACGCATTTCCCGTACGATACGATTCCGGAGTTGGGCCGCTACCGTCCGGATGTGGTCATCTCCGGCGAGTTTGGATTCCGCACCATCAGCGCCGCGATCTACCGGCTGATCGACCGGCGCACGCGGCTCATCATCTGGGGAACGCTTTCCGAATGCACCGAACAGGATCGCGGCCGCGTGCGGGAATTCCTGCGCAAATCGCTGCTGCACATCGCCGACGCGCTGGTCGTGAACGGACATAGCGGCGCCCGCTATCTGCAAAGTTTCGGCGTCAACCCCGCTAGCATTTTTCTCGTTTTCACGACCACCGATGTCGCCGCTTTTGCGCGCGTGCCGTTGATGCGAACGGGTCCGGCGGCGCATCGGATGCTGTACTCCGGACGTTTGGTGGAGCGCAAGTGCGTGCTTCCGTTTCTGCGCGTGCTGGCCCGCTGGCTGGAAGCGCATCCGGACCGCACGGCCGAAGTGGTGATCGCCGGTGACGGTCCGGAACGCGGGCCGATCGAGCGCGCGGGTTTGCCGCCCCAGCTTCAGCTGCGGTTCCTTGGCGACCTGGCCTACGATCAGCTTCCCGCCGTGTACGCCGAGGCGGGCGTTTTGATCTTCCCCACCATGGCCGATGAATGGGGTCTGGTGGTGAACGAAGCTCTTGCCGCCGGGGTTCCCGTGCTCGGCAGTGCGTATGCGCAGGCGGTTGAAGAACTGGTGGAGGAAGGCCGCACCGGGTGGATCTTCCGTCCCGACCATGAGGACGAACTCTATGCGGCTCTGGACCGCTTCTTCGCGGCCACGGAAAGCGAGCTTAATGAAATGCGCGTGCTGGCGCGGGCGAAGGTCATCGATTTAACTCCCGATGCCGTGGTGGGTCCGCTGGTGGACGCGATCCGCTACGCGCGGCGCGGCGCCCCGAATGACTAACGATGGCCGTCAGCTTCGCGTCGCGCTGTTGACGAACTTCATTCCACCGTACCGGCTGCCGGTGTTTCGGGAACTGGCGCGGCGCGTAGGGAGTCTGCGAATCTTCCTCTCCACGACGATGGAAGGCGACCGGCTATGGAAACCGGAATTCGGCGGACTCGATGTGCGGGTTCAACGAACGTATACGCGACGATCCGGCGGCCCGCGCGAGCCACCACAGGAGATCAAAGACACCCACTTTCCGCTCGATACCCTCGCCGTACTGGCGCGCTTTCGTCCCGATGTGGTGATCTCCGGAGAGTTGGGCTTTCGCACGCTGAGTGCCGCGCTTTATTGCGCAATGCACCCGGCGGCGAAGCTGGTGATCTGGGCCACGCTGTCGGCGGAAAGCGAGCGCCATCGCGGGGCAATTCGCCGCATGATCCGCCGCGTGCTGCTGCATCGGGCCGACGCGGTGATCGTGAATGGGCGCAGCGGCCGCCGCTATATCGAACGGTTTGGCGTGCCGCCGCCGATCGTTTTCGAAGTGCCGCAGACCGCCGATGTCAATGGGTTCGCGCGCGTGCCGCTCGTCAGATCGCCCGAGGCGGCGCGCAGACTGCTGTACGCCGGACGCCTGGTCAGCGTCAAACGCGTGGCGCCGTTCCTCGAAGTGTTAGCGCGCTGGGCCCGTGAGAACAGCGCGACGGCAATCGAGTTTTGGATCGCGGGAACGGGACCGAGAAGGGACGCGATCGCCGCGGTTCCCTGCCCGCCGAACCTGCGAGTCAAGTTCCTCGGGCACATCGAGTATGCGGATCTTCCTCGCGTTTATGCGGATGCCGGAGTGCTGGTGTTTCCTTCGGATGCGGACGAATGGGGAGTCGTCGTGAACGAAGCGATGGCTTCCGCGATGCCGGTGCTCGGCAGTTCCGGCGCACAGGCGGTAAGTGAATTAGTGCAGGATGGGGTTTCCGGTTGGGTGTTCCCCGCCGGCGATGCCGCCAAGCTCTTGCAGAAGATTGGCGAGGTCTTCAGAGCCGGTGACGACCAGCTTGACCGCATGCGCGTCCGTGCGCGGGACCGCGCGCTTTCCATCACGCCCGAACGGGTGGTCGATCGAATCGAAGACGCCATGCGGTTCGCGCGAACGGCATGAAGATTCTGCTGGTCCACAACTTCTATCAACAGCCCGGCGGCGAGGATCAGGTCTTCCGCGCGGAAGCCGGGATTCTGCGCAACGCCGGCCACACCGTCGTCGAATTGACCGAAACGAACGACCGCGTGAAGGAGATGTCGGCGCTCGCTCTTGCGCGCGCGACCATCTGGAACAGCGACGCGTACCAGCGCGTGTACGAGACCGCCACGCGCGAGCGCCCCGCTGTGGTCCACTTCCACAACACGTTTCCACTGTTATCGCCCGCCGTTTATTACGCCGCGCGGCGGGCCGGTGCAGCGGTAGTGCAGACGCTGCACAATTACCGTTTCCTCTGTCCCGCGGCGACGCTGTTTCGCGATGGACGGCCGTGCGAAGACTGCGTCGGCCATCTGCCGTGGCCGGGCGTGCTCCACGCTTGTTATCGCGGGAGCCGGACGGCCTCCGCGGGCATCGCGGCGATGCTGGGCTTTCACCGGCTCCGTCAAACGTTTAGCCGACAGGTGGATGCGTTCATCGTTTTGAACGAATTCGCACGGCAAAAATTCCTTCGGGGCGGATTACCCCCGGAAAAGTTATTTTTAAAGCCGAATTTCGTCGATCCGGATCCGAGTTTCGGCGACGGTGGAGAAACTTTTCTGTTCGCCGGGCGGTTATCTCCCGAGAAGGGTATCGAAATTCTTCTCGCCGCATGGCGTGAATCGCCGGATTTGCCGCTGCTGAAAATCGCCGGTGACGGGCCTTTACGAGCCGCTGTGCTCGATCAAATCGGCAGCATTAAAAATGCGGAATACCTGGGGCGAATTCCGCATGCGGAGGTACTCGCTGCGATGAAAAGCTCGAAGGCGCTCATTCAGCCTTCAACCTGGTATGAAATGTTTCCGGTCAACGTGGTGGAGGCATTTGCCTGCGGACTTCCGGTAATTGCGAGCGACGCCGGAGCATTGCCTGAAATTGTAAGTAATCGGACCAACGGTCTCTTATTCCAGTCAGGTAACAGTAAAGACTTAGGCCGCAAAGTACGGCTTCTAGCTTCCGATTCTGGGCTTTGTTGTACGTTACGGAAACACGCGAGACAGGCGTTTGAGAGATACTATCAAGGAGACCTGAACGTCCGGCTGCTTGTTCAAATCTATGAGAACGCTATCCAATCCTCGAACTCGCGGCGTTAAGGATCCCCGTGTGTACGGGCCGGTTGTAAGCGGCCAGAAGTCCGAAAGCACCGCTTACTACGTGCGCGGCTCGGTAAGTTTAGGCGGCTCAGTAAATTTAGTGTGTTACAGAGCCGCGCCCGTAAGGAAGCGGTTGTGACACAGGCAGCTAGCGTAATTCTCTAATCGTCCATCGGATCCATGGCCACTACTGTCACCCAGGCAGCGCCCATCTCTGAGTCGGTTACCCGGCCGCAAACTTCACCGTGGATGAGCCGCGCGCTCATGCTTGCGACCGATCTTGTGGCTCTTACGCTGGCCGGTTTCGTCGGCTCTCAAATTTGGTCGCATGTAAACCGCGGAAGCCCTCCCATTTACCGGCATTTCTGGCCGGCGATCGCATTATTTATTCTCATTTTCGGCACAGAAAACCTTTATCCGGGTGTTGGCGTCGGTCCGGTTGAACTTTTGCGCAAATTGGTGCGCGGTGTTTCCGTCGTCTACCTGATGTTGACGACGGTGGTTTTTATGACTAAAGGCGCCGATTACCAGTCGCGCGGCGCCTTCTTTACTTCGTGGATACTATCGATTCTGCTGCTTCCCCTGGCGCGCGCATGGGTTCATCAAATGGCCGCGAAGAAGCCGTGGTTCGGGGTGCCTGTCGTTATCCTCGGCAGCGGTGAGACCGCGGAGCTTCTCATCGAGAAACTCCATCAGGCTCCCGAGATGGCGATGAAGCCGGTGGCTTGCCTGGATGACTTCACCGATGGCCGGAGTGAGATCTCGGGCGTGCCCTTGATTGGAGATCTGGCTCTGGCCAAGCCGCTGGCGCGATCCTTGCACATTCGGCACGCGATTCTCGCGATGCCCGGATTGCCCGGCGAACAGTTGGTGGTGTTACTGGAAAAGCTTTCCGTCGTGTTTCCCCACGTGTTCCTGGTCCCGAATCTGATGGGCGTTGCCAGCATCCCGGTGAGCCCGATGGATGTGGGCGGCGTTCTGGCGCTCGAACTCCGGCACAATCTGCTGTTCCCCATCAATCGCTACCTGAAACGCGCATTGGATGTAGTGGCGGTGCTGGTGCTCATGCCGCTGGCGATCCCGATCACTTTGATTTGCGCTCTTTGCATTTATCTGGTCAGCCGGCACAATCCTTTCTTCCTCCATGCGCGCGAGGGTGAAGGCGGAAAGCCAATCCGCATCCTAAAACTACGCTCCATGTATCCGGATGCCGATGCGATTCTGGAGCGCTATTTGGAAGAGAACCGCGAAGCGCGCGAAGAGTGGGAGCGCTACTGTAAGTTGCGGAGAGATCCCCGAGTACTGCCGGGTGTCGGGCATTTCCTGCGGCGCAGCAGCCTTGACGAACTTCCCCAGTTCTGGAATATCCTGATCGGGCAGATGAGTCTGGTGGGACCGAGACCTTTCCCGAGCTATCATATGCGCCAGTTCCCTTCGGCCTTCCGCGACCTGCGGGTGAAGGTACGGCCCGGACTGACCGGATTATGGCAGATCTCGGCGCGTAGCGAAGGCGATTTGGAAGTGCAGGAAGTGCTTGACACTTACTACATCCGCAACTGGTCGCTCTGGCTCGATATCTTCATTCTTAGCCGGACGGCGCGCGCGGTCTTTTTTGGCCAGGGCGCTTACTAAGTTCACGCAAGGCGATTCGCCGATCAAGGGAAGGTGGAAGCGAAACTAAATAGGCCCGGTTCGAAACGTCTAAGTGCCGGCTGGCGCAACCTGCGGATCGGGTTCTCGGACTGGCGCGCGGCAGCGGCCGCCTTCGAAGACTTCTGCGACCGGCGGCTAGCCCTCGTTTTAGTTGTCGCGAGCATCATTTACTTCGCCGTAATGTATGTCCAGAGCTCTCTTAAGACACTCTGGTACGACGAGTTTTTCACGCACTTCCTCGCGCTGCTCCCGGTCGCGCGAATATGGGAGGCCACCCAGAGCGGCGCCGAGGTGCATCCGCCGTTGCCGGCAGTAAGCGCGCACTTCGCACAGACCCTTTTCGGACCAACCGCTTTCGCTACGCGACTGCCGGAGATGATCGCCTTCTGGGGTATGTCGCTGGCGCTCTTCTTCCTGGTGCGCCGCTATCTGGGGACATGCTGGGCCTTTACCGCTGTACTCTTCGTCTTTCAGTCCGATGCGGAGGGTTACGCGACCGAGGGGCGTCCGTATGCCATTGTGATGTGCTGCGCGGCCGTCGCGCTCTTGTGTTGGCAGAACCTATGGTCGGGCCGACGATGGCTTTGCCTCATCGGGATTTTCCTAAGCCTCGCCGCCGTAGTCTCAGCAAATGTGATGGGTGTGTTGATCGCCGTGCCGCTCGGGGTGGGCGAACTCTACCGTACCTGGCGCACGCGACGCATCGATTTCCTGTTTTGGATCGCAGCGATTGCCGGCGCGTCCGTCTTACTGGTCTATCTGCCGATGATCCACATGGCGCAGCGCTATTTGGCGCATAACTCAGGTGGAATGGGGCATATGGCGTCGCTGTTTCATCTTATGGAGTTGCCGCTGCTCCCTTCGTTAACGCCGATTGTGACGGTACTCATCGTCGTTTGGATGGTTAACGGGGTTCCTGCGAACCGTGGTTTAACCGAAGGAACTTATCCACCGGTCAGCGACCTGGTAGCTGCTACCGCCTTATTCCTGTTGCCGGTTTGCCAAAAGATACTCGAACACTGGACCCACTCCGTAAATCTGCGTTACACGCTTTCCTATGTCATTGGCGCGGCGCTGGTCTTCACCTACGCTTGCGCATGGTTCTCGAGACGAGTTCCGGGCGCGGGTTTCGCTGCCATGGCGGTCCTTGCCGCTTCGGTAGTCTGCGGCGGAGTACTCCACTATCGAGCGGTCCACAAGCTCCCGCGATGGCCGCCTGAAATGAATGCCGCGGAGCTTCCCAATCTGCCGATCCTAGTGGATCAGGGCTTTCACTTATTTCCCGTGTATTGGTATAACCCGGCTCTTCGCAACCGGCTCTACTTTGTAGTGAGCCGTGAAGACGCGCTTCGCGCCTCCGGCGGGGATACCGTCGAACTCAATCTCTCATTCGCGCGCGATTGGTTTCCGGTGCAACTTGCGGATCGCAAGCAGTTCTTTTATCCCGGCTCGAAGTTCCTGTTCTATGAAAGCGCGGCCGAGGGTGTCCTTTTCCCCGACTGGCAGTTGGATGCTTGCCGCGAAATGCACGCCAGCATCAACCTGGTGAAGCAGTTGTCACCGGCAGACACACTTTACGAAGTAGATATACCGGCGCAGTAACTATGACTGCGGAACGGTTCGCACCGCGAGCACGCGGTATCCAGGTTCCGTGTCCGTTTGCCCTTCGGGATTGTTCCGGCTCGTCGCGGCGAGTGCTCCAGCGTATAGAAACACCATGGCGGCGAGCGCGGGTAGTCGAAGCGTGTAATCGACCGCGCAGTGGAGGAACACGGCCGGGACGCCTAAACCCCAGGGATGTTTCCACGCGAGCCATCCCATCCAACCGGCGAACAGCAGCAGCGCGGCCGCGAAGGGGATGCCGCCCTCTGACGTCCATTGCAGCCAATCGCTATGCGCTTCGTTCACAAACAGCGTGATATCGATCGTCGCGAACTGCGGATAAACCGCACGCCAGTTGCCGAGGCCGAATCCGGCTGCCGGACGCGCCTTGATCATATCGACGGTGGACGCCGCAAGCTGATCGCGGTATTGCCAGGGATTCGCCTCGTGAAACCGGTTCCAGATCGCGTCGGGACCCACAATCAACGCAAATAAGATCATGAGTCCAATCACCGGCAGACCGAATTGCAGCATGCCGCGAATCGACATCGGTTTGCGAATCACGGTAATCAACACCAGCACCGCGAGCTCGAGAAACACGACGATCACTCCGGCGCGGGAAACGCTCGCGATCGCGCACGCGACTAACGCCGCCAGCACAATCGCGTAAGCTCCGCGGGCGCGGCGCGCGGTGGTCATCCGGAAAAACGCGAGCGGGATCAGTAGCTCAAGGAAAGCCGCGTAGTGGTTCTTGTACACGAACGGACCGTAGGCCGGGTAGCGGGATTCGAAGATCCCGTAGATCCGATTGCCTGAGCCGAAGTGAAACAGAATGGAGACAACGGCCAGCAGGGTCCCGGCGCATAGCTGCACGGTGAGAAACCGCTGCCGGGTATCGCGGTTATCGAGCGCCGACTTCGCGACCGTGTAGATCACGGCACAAGTCAGCCACTGCAGCGACGCGTTCCACGTCTCGTAGGCATATACCGACTGCCCGAGAGCTATCTGCAGCGGACCCCACACGGCCAGTCCGGCGACCAGCAAAACGTCCCACGAGGGCCGGGCGATCGGGTCACGGAAAAACCGGAATGCCACGGCGACACTCGCGATAATCAGCGAACCCGCCTGGAAAATGCTGATCGACCACGCGGCTGGAACCCAGGCCAGCAACAGGCCGAGATAGACAATTGCTGTGAGCCAGTCGATTAGCAAGGGAGCTTTCATATTACCCGCTCGCATACAATGTCCGCATGCGGGGGCGAATCTGGCTGGGACTGTGGTTCGGCGCAGTCGTACTGGTTGCACAGCCGGCTGTCGAAAAACCGGCGCCGCTCGTGATCCACGCGGGCCGTCTGGTGGATGTCCGTGCCGGCCGCGTTCTGCGCGATCAGACCATCGTGGTGGAGAACGGGATGATCACGCAGGTCGGCGCAAGAGTAACGTCGCCGCCCAACGCGACGACGATCGACCTCAGCTCATCGACGGTGCTGCCCGGATTGATCGACGCGCACACGCACATCCTGCTGCAAGGCGATGTAACGGCAGCCGATTACGACGAGCAGCTTTTGAAGGAGTCGATTCCGTACCGCACGATTCGCGCAACGGTGGCGGCGCGTACCGCATTGATGAACGGCTTCACCTCGATTCGCGACTTGGAAACGGAAGGCGCGATGTACGCCGACGTTGACGTGAAGCGCGCGATCGAACGGCAGATCATCCCCGGCCCGCGCATCTTCTGCTCCACGCGCGCATTCGCTCCGACGGGTATGTACCCGCTGCTCGGCTACTCCTGGGAGTTGAAGCTACCCGAAGGCGTTCAGATTGTCGACGGAGTGGATAACATCCGCAAGGCCGTTCGTGAACAGGTTAAGTACGGCGCCGACTGGATCAAGTATTATTCCGACCGTCGTTATTACGTCAAGGACGGCGTCCTGCACTCCTGGGTTAACTTCCCCGACGAAGAAGCGCGCGCCCTTGTGGAGGAAGCGCACCGGCTGGGACGTCGTGTGGCTTCGCATGCGATCGGTTCCGATGGAATTGCCGCCGCTCTGCGCGCGGGAGTCGATTCCGTCGAGCACGGCGATGGATTCACCGACGACTTACTCGACGAGATGGTGCGCAAAGGGACTTACTGGTGCCCGACCATCTTCATCGCGGACTACGATGCCAAGGCGAGGGCCGAAACGGGCGGACCCGTGTGGCTGCAAATGCGCGAATTAGAAGAGCAGGCCTTCCGGCGAGGCCTCGCCAAGCACGTAAAAATTGTCTTTGGCACGGATGTGGGAGGGTTTCCATGGACGGTAAACGCAGCTAAGGAATTCAGTTATATGGTTCGCTACGGGATGCCGCCCATGGAAGCGATCCGGTCAGCGACTCTGGCCGCCGCGGACTTGCTCGAACAGCAGGACAAATTAGGCGCCATCGAAGCTGGAAAGGCGGCTGATATCGTGGCCGTGCATGGCGATCCACTTAGCGACATCAGCGAACTCGAACGCGTGTATTTCGTGATGAAGAACGGAGTTGTTTACAAGCAATAACTTATGAGACTTACTCTTGCATTTACTTTTCTACTCACGTGCGGGATGGCGTGGGCGCAATCGAGCGCGCCGACCGGCTGGAAGCTGGTCTGGAGCGACGAATTCAACGGAGCGGCGAACACCGCGCCGGACCCGACGAAGTGGACTTATGACCTGGGAGGCGGCGGGTGGGGAAACAACGAACAGGAGGTTTACACCAACTCGACTCAGAACGCGTACATGGACGGTCAGGGTCACCTGGTAATTCAAGTTCTGAACAGCAATGGCTCCTACACGTCGGCGCGCATGAAGACGCAGGGACTCTACTCGTTCACTTACGGCAAGGCAGTCGCGCGGATTAAGATTCCCTACGCGCAGGGCATCTGGCCGGCGTTCTGGACTCTGGGCAGCGACATCACCACCGTCCCGTGGCCGGGCTGCGGAGAGATCGACATCATGGAGAACTTCGGCGTGCAAAATAACGATGCGTCGACCAACCATGGAACACTGCATGGACCGGGCTACCAGGGCACAGGACTCACCGCATCCTACACCCTACCGAACGGACGCAAGTTCAGCGACGACTTCCACCTGTTTCAAATGCAATGGTCGCCGGGTATGGTGCAGCTTTCGGTTGACGGCAATCTCTATTCGACCGTCACGACCTCGAATGTCCCGCAGAACGGAAGCTGGGTGTTCGACAACAACCCGCTCTTCTTCCTCCTCAACGTCGCGGTAGGAAGCTCGTCGACTCCCGCGCCGGTGGGGCCGCCGACGGGAACGACTTTCCCGCAGCAGATGCTGGTCGATTATGTCCGGGTGTATCAGCAGGTCCCGATCGCTAGCGCGACCACGCCGAACGTAGCTCCGGGCGGCGTGGTCAATGCGGCATCATCGACCGATGTCGTCTCCCCCGGCAGCCTGGTGTCGCTCTATGGGGCGAATCTCGCGGACGCTACTTATAGCTCGTTGTTCGACAACACCACGGGTTCGTTCGCGACCAGCACGAGTTCCGGAGTTACGGTAAGCGTGAACGGTGTGAATGCGCCACTCACTTACGTGTCGGCCAGTCAGATCAACCTGCAGATCCCGTGGGAGACGCCGGTGGAACCGACGAACGTTTATACCGCGACAGTGAACACTTCGGCGGGTTCGAGCTTTGCCGAGCCGATCACGCTTGGGTCGGCTTCACCAGCGGTTTTCGAGAACTATTCGACTGGGGTGGGATTGATCAATTGCAACGGCAG
>NZ_CAJCHS010000171.1 GCF_903970205.1 Nevskia soli
GAAGGGCGTAAGGCTGCTGCGGAGATCCAGGAGTTCCTGAGTTAAAATCGTTCGGAACTCACGGGCGCCGTGGATAAAGGCAACGATCAAGACACGGCGCGGCTCGATCGATAGATCAAACGGTAGCGTTTTGACGAATAGCTCGCGAATCTCTGGATCGTCCGACTCGGGAATCTTACGGCCGCGGTTCGGAAAGGTCCGTAGCGAGCGCGCGGCGAAGACCGCTTCTTCGGTCAAGGCCGAAGCGTAGCGTGGAGAGTCCCTAGCGATGAACGCTGCGGCACACTCGACTTCCTGCCACGCGGATTCAGCCAAACAACTCTCCGCTTCACTGCGTTACGCGCGTTTCGATCTCGTCCTCACATCAATGAGCTTGCCGTCGGCGGCTTCGCGAAGTCCGCGCTCGATCCGTTCGCGAACGTAGATCGCATACTGGATATCTTCCAGGCTTGCCGTTTCCGGAAGAGTATCGAGCAGGTGTCTCACCTCATCCTTCGCTGTTGGCATGAATTCAGTATAGGCGCGCGCAAGACGACCCCGGCCACCCATCGTCCATGATTGAGTTATGAAGTTCCTCGTCCTGGGTTTCTTGGCAAGAAATGCGATACCATACCGCTCATGTCTACAAATCCGCTCGAAGATCTGTTGCCGCTCGCCAGCAGATACCAGGCTGCGTGGGCCGAACACGGGATTCGGGTATCCGAGCGGCAGTCGGTAATTAACATGTACCTCACAGTGGTGGCCGTTCTCTATGGTTTCTGGTTCACGAGTAAGGAGGGTGAGACGTTGGCTACATTTCTTGTGGTGGCCGTTACCGCCCTAACGGCGAGTTCCTCGGCACTGATTTATATGCACAACCGAGTTCTCCAGCGGCTGACCGGATTCATGCGCAACTGTGAGAATTGCGCAAGCCAATCGATAAGAGATTTAAGCAAGAAAGGTGCCGACGTTTTTTATCCTTACGACGAAGGTAGTCAGGAAGTGTAAAAATTCCACCAAGACCAACGCAAATACCATCGCGTCGTACTCTATGGAATTTTGGGTTTAACAAACCTCTCCGCAATCGCGATTACGGCTTACAAAAATCCTCAATGGCTATCGGGTTTATGCGTGGCAATTCTTGTTCTCGCTTTGTATAAACCGTTCCTTACTCTCAAAGATGACAAAGGAATCAGTAGTGAGGCAGACAAGAAAACACTCCCTCCGGCGGGGGATGAGCGGCCAGGTTCTCGCCAGTAAGGTAGTCATTTTATCCGTGGCGCCCCGCCGCGGCCGCTTCGGCGACAGACTTCGACAATGCCAGACAAGGTCTCACCGAGTTCAACCGCGTCTGCGACCATGCCGGTCGCGACCTATGAGGCGTCTCGCTCTGCGGTCCGGGGATCCTCGCCTATACGAAATCGACGAGTGTCTCAGGCAGTCCTTCAGTGCCGGCATTTTTTACTATTTGGCAAGCAAGATTATGGCGCCGAAGCCTTGATTCCTGGGAATGATTCCAGACCCCTGTCGAAAGTGTAGATCCGATCAATTCCGTTGGCCTGCATCGTCGCGACGATTTGCAGATCGAAAATCTCCGGGCCCTTGACGGGGTTGTGCTGCAACAGATCTATCAGACGCCGCACAGTTTGTGCAGGCGCTGGCAGGATGTGCAGGCCGGGTAGCGCGAGCAGGCTGGAGAGGGTGCCCACGGCGTCGGCGGGAGTGGTCACCCTGGCGACGCGCTTCGGGTTGGTGATGACCGAGTAGAACTCGCAGATTATTTGCGCAGTGACGTAGAGCCGGGCCGCCGGATCGCGTGCCTCTTCGAGCAGGGCGCGGGAGGTTGCGTTTTGCGGCGCGTCGGCGTCAATCGCGTAGGCGAGGACGTTCGCATCGAGGATGCCCGGCTCGACGGGCATCAGTCGAGATCGTCGTAAATGTCGGCGCGCCGCAGCGGACTGATGACGCCGAGATGAAGCAGAGGAATATCGACCAGATTGCCGCGCTCGATCTCGGCCGCGTTGCTGACGCGGGCGAGCTTGCTCAGCTCGTCTTGTAGGTACGCGTCGAGAGAGACTCCGCGCTCTTGTGCCTGCGTCAGCAGACCCCGCCCGATTTCGGGCTTCAATTCGAGTGTGACAGTCATGCCGGACTCTTTCCTTTGTATATCTTCAGAATAGGGCTTTTAAGGTCGGTTGTCACGTTTCCGGCGACTGAAGTGGTAGGGCCGCAATCTCTTTTTTAGGGCCTGCATCCAGTCAGCGCCGGGCGTGTTGGCACGATTCAGTATAAGCGCGCAAGACGACCCCGGCCACCTATCGTCGATGATGGTGTTATGAAGTTCCTCGCTCTAGGTTTCTTCATCGCCGCAGCCGCTTCGGCAACCGACTTCGACAACGCTAGACAAGGTCTCGCCGAGTTCAACCGCGTCTGCGACCGTGCCGGACGCGACCTCTGGGGCGTCTCGCTCTGCGGCCCGATGATCCTCGTCAATCCCGGCACGCACGAGGCTCTCTTCAGCAAAGCGGGCAACATCACAACGGGCAAACTCCCCGAAGATATCCTGATCGCCAACACGTCCGTGCATTACGACGGGGCCGACTGGGCAATGGTCCGGCTCCCGCTGCCGACTGACCCCTACGCGCGTCTGTCGCTACTCGCCCACGAATCCTTTCACCGGACCCAGGATCAACTCCACCTCAGCGGTTCTGACCAACCCAGCGCGCAGTTCGAAACCGAATCCGGCCGCCTCTGGTTTCGCCTGGAACTGCGCGCGGAAGCCGCTGCGCTTCGGGGGTCCGACGCGGCGGCGAAAGACGCGATGCTGTTCCGCCTGGAACGCTATCGCCTTTTCCCCACCGCCGAAGCTACTGAAAGCGGTCTCGAAATCCGCGAAGGGCTCGCCGAATATACCGGCGTCAAAACTGCTCTGAGCGCAACCAACGAGGTAATTAGCCGCACCGCACGTGAAGTCGAGGACGGCGAAGACCGCACTTCGCTAGCTCGCGGTTTTGTGTATTCGACGGGTCCCGCGCTCGGCCTTTTGCTTGACCGCTACTCACCGGGCTGGCGCAGCCACGTAACGATTCTCAGCGTGATGCTTTGCCGTGCATTGCGCGTCACCGCCGCGCCCGGGAACACGGTTATTGCGCGTGCGCGCATCTACGGCTACGACGCCGTCGCCGGCGCCGAACAGGAACGCGCGGTGCGCCACGCCGAGATGGTCAGCGAGATCGAACGCCGTTTTGTCACGGGTCCGTATCTGCAGTTCCCGACAGTTCCGGAACTCAATCGCTCCTTCAATCCCAGCACGCTGGTGGCTGTCCCTCCAAACGGGACCTATTATCCAACCGGCGAGTTCTCCGCCAACTGGGGCAAGCTCTCGGTGGATAGCGGGGCGCTGCTGTCAAACGATAACCGGTCGTTGCGAGTCTCCGTTCCAAGCGACCCCGCAGCCCGTCCGCTGAATGGCGATGGTTGGACGCTGATACTTAACAAGGGCTGGACGGTGCGACAGGGAAGTAAGGGTTACGAGATCACACCTGACGAGTAACTGCTCTTGAGTCTCTAACAACAATCTCCCCGAGCGAAAATCATTTCGCCGACCCGGACGTTTTCAATGGTTGGGATTAGCCGTGTGCGCACTATCCGTACTCGCGACGGTTCCCGGTCTGCTCCGCGATAAGGCCGGCGACCTGATTGCCGATGAGTCAGGCGATCTATATGGAACGACGCCCTCCGGCGGCAGCAAATCGGGCGGAGTTATCTTCGAACTTAAGCCGAGTGGTGCGCAGTAGGAGGGCGAACTGGAAGTCTACCGTTCCTATCACATACCGAGGCGCGAAGGCAACGGAGCGGTCCGGGTGTATAAAGAGTCTCCGGTCGCCACAACCGCTCAGTCGCCTTCGCGGCTCGGTAGGGTGACCGTCGGCTGACCCGCATACTCGCCGAATCGCTTGGAGCCGATATGCGCAATATACCCGTCCGGACGTATCAGTATCCAATGTCCCTCCGGCGTAACGTACTCGCTCGCATGCCCTCCGCGCAGATGATCGAACAGCCTGGCGCCTTCCTTCAGACGCGCATCGGGCATTCGATCGCCGGGATGCAGATTTCCCAGTGGCGTGCCCGACGACAACGAACTCGTCCGGTAATGCAACCGAAGCTGGTCCGTCAACTCACCGCGCTTAAGCGATCGTGTCCGGTGCAACTTTTTGGATAAGCCAAGCACGGCCGCCGCGATCGGCAGACGCTCGGCCTCGTAAGTATCGAGAAGCGAATCGGGTCCGCCCCGCGCTGCATGCGCCAGTTTCCAGCCCAAGTTGTACGCATCCTGCACGCCTGTATTGAGTCCCTGCCCGCCCGCGGGTGGGTGCACGTGCGCCGCATCTCCCGCTAAGAAGACGCGACCCACGCGATACTTGTCGACCATCCGGACGGCAGCCTGATAAGTCGAACTCCAGGCGACGCGGTCCACCCGGAAGCCTGTCGCCTTCTCGACCGC
>NZ_CAJCHS010000172.1 GCF_903970205.1 Nevskia soli
GCCGGCGCGGGTTCGCGTCCTTTGCGCTTTTGGAAAACTCGCGCAAAACGGAACACGCCCCGCGCCGCCAGGCTTCACCGGTTCTCTCACGGTTTGGCGGCGCGGGTTCGCGTCCTTTGCGCTTTTGAGAAGCTCGCGCAAAACGGAACACGCCCCGCGCCGCCAGGCTTCACCAGTTCTCTTACGGTTTGGCGGCGCGGGATCGCGCCCTTTGCGCTTCTACGTAAGTCGCCCGCAAGACGGAACGCGCGCGCCGCTTTACTTGATGCGATGAGGCTACGCGCGCACGCCTTTGCGGGCTATCTGGAACGGCGGATCTCTACAAGGTCGCCAATGCGGATTCCAAACTCCTGCACGAGACCGGCCGGCAGCTCCAACGTGGACTCCGCGCGCAAGCAGATCGCCACGCGTTTCGGCGCCAGCGCGGACCGGAGGCTGCGGATTCGTAGCGTGCGATCGAGGAAAACGACATCGATAGGAAAGGCCATCCCGAACGTGTGAATCGCTTCGCAGGGATTTAGCCAAAAGCCATGGCCGGGCGGCAGCGATTTGCGTCCCAGCAGGCCTTCGCGGCGCTCAGCGCTTGTGCGCGCGAAAACGATGTGCTTGCCAAGGCACACATCGCGTGCGGCGATCCGCGCTTCAACGTGAACGGCGCCTGCCTTCATCCTTAGCTTGGAAGTGCGCGGCGGCCGATTGATTTCTCTCACCGGAAGGATTAGTCTCTGATCCCTTGTGCCAGCAAACGATGAAATAGGTGCTCGCCGGCTTCACGCCGCACCGATAGACGGCCGGCGCCATAAGCCCGCGATGACAAGCCGCGCTGCACGGCTTCGCAGACGGCGACATCTTCCTGCTGCACAACGTCACTTACCGCGATACTCTCTTCCGAACTAACACTGGCCGACGAGTTGAAGTAGAAATCGAAAATGACGCGTGTCCGATCGATTCCGAGTGGTAGCACCAGGTTCGTGTCCATAACACCTTCATATATGTTGATCATGAAGTTGGGAAAGAGCCAGTAATAATATGCGCGGTCGCCCGTTCGCGTTGCGCCGAACTCATCCTGGGCGCTGGCAATCGGGCTCGATTGAAGGCAGTAACGTTCGCCGTTCTCTATTGTGTAGTGCGCGTAATCAAGAACGCTATTCAGGCCTTTGTGTAAGTAGGGAACGTGGTAGCCGCCGTCGAGGTAATTGTCGACGTATACCTTCCAATTACAAGCCAGTGTGTATTCGCGGCGCGAATGAAAGCGCAGCGCCGAGAGATTTAGCGGCTCGATGCGCGTTGGGAGATCGCCAAGATAGCTCTTCAGGGATGAACCTGCTTGTGAAAGCGATACGAATACGAACTGCTCCCAGACGGCAACTCGAACCGGAACTAAGCCGTTTGAGCGTCGGTCAAAGTTGCAGACCCCGGTGAAATCCGGCGTACCTTTCAGCGAGCCGTCAAGGCCGTAAGTCCAGCCGTGGTAGGGGCACCGGAAGAGTTGCGTGTTGCCTTCCGCGCTCGTTGCGACCGCGGCCGCGTGGTGGCGGCATACGTTGAAGAAACCGCGCAGGACGCCGTCGCTGCCTCGGACGATCACCAGCGGTTCGCCTGCGATCTCTACCGTGAAATACTGGCCGGGCTTTTCTACCTGGCCGCTACGTCCTGCAACCTGCCACCCGCGGCCGAAAATGCGCTCTCTTTCCAACTCCAGGATGCGCGGATCTGTGTACCACGCGGCAGGTAAGGTGGACGCGAGTTCCAGCGGAACCGTGTCATCATAAGCGGAAAGGATCGTAGAAAGCTCGGCATTTTTCAAGCGGGTAACTCCTTGCGCCTGGTAGAACCGGCATAGACTAGGACCCCGATCGCCACTAACGCAACGGTCGATCCAATGGTCTTGAATAGAGTAAGTGATTTGTTCGGATCATCTTCGGCCGGAATCGCTGAGAGAATCAAGGTGACTATCGTGGTCAGCAGGCCGACTGAAGCCAATACACGCAGCCATACGCCGCCAACCTGCCTCAGACGAATGACCGCTAAGAACAGAAAGACGTACGGGATGAAGTAAGTCAGGATGCTCATACTCACAAGCACGTCATAAGCGCCTTTGACGCTGGTTCCCGCCTGACCGAGAAACGCGAACAGTATCCCTGCCGCGCCATAACTCACGATCGCAATATACGGGGTCCCAAATCGGGGGTGAACACGCCCGAACACCGGGGGAAGATGCGCATCCAGACCCGCTACAAACGGCAGGCGCGCAGTTGACGTAAGATAGGCGCTCGCTGAACCGATGTTACTCATCGCCACCAGTATGGCGATAGCCGGCACAAGCACGGCCATTCCGAATGCGCCGCACATCTGGTCGAGGGCGAGCATGAATCCGCCCAGCCCGCGGATCCGTTCCGCCGGTAGCGCGACTAACATCGCGATCGTCCCACCGATGTAGCCGATCGTAATTAGTACACCGCCGAGAAGCAGAGCGCGCGGAATGTTCTTGCGCGGGTTCTCGATCTCTTCGCCCATAAACGACGCGGCCTCGCAACCGCCGAACGCGAACGCGATGGTGGACCAGAATACCGCGTCATTGAAGCCGGATCGCGGAATCAGGCTGCGCGCCGTGAAATGTGTTGCCGGTCCGAATCGAGCAAGAGTGAATCCGGCGAGAACCACAAGTACAAAGACGGGAATCCAAACGCCGAAAGCACCGAGGTTACTTAGCCATTTGCTCCAGTTAAGGCCAACAACGTTCAACCCGGTAATCAGGACCAGGCACAAGACCGAAAACAGCATGTAGTAGATTCGGCTCCCCTCGGTTGCGCCGCGGCCATGGTTGGAGGCAAAGAGTAAGCTACCCGCCGCGAAGTAAAGCACCGCTGGAAAGTAAGGCAGGTTGCTCATCCAATAGGTCCAGCCGGCGATGAATCCGGCGAAGTCTCCGAAAGCGATCCGCGTCCAAACGTATAGGCCGCCCTCCTGCGGAAACGAGCGCGACAGCATGAGCACGCATGAGGCGAGAGGCACGAAGAAAGCAGCCCACGCAAATACCCATAAGGTGATCGCGCCCGGACCCGTTGCCGCCGCTGTGGCGATCCATCGCAGACTTAGAGCGCTAATGACGTAGAACAGCGTCAGGTCCAGAAATCGAATACGCCGCTTGAGCATGGGAAGCGAATCATCATGATCGCAGTTCGTCTTTATCGCAGTGAACGGCGCGAGATAATATTTGGGTTGCCCGCCATTAACACGACCGCGCTTCGCCCCGCAGGCATGATTGTCTGGTCAGCCTTGCTGCTGGTGTTTCTGCTGGGAACGTTCCGCGCGACTCTGGTGGGATTGTCGGACTGGTATTTTCGGATCGGGACCCAGCCCGAAATCGAGCGTGCCATTCACTACATGCCCTCGAATGCGCGTTATCACTACTACGACGCGTTAGCGATCGAGCAGAATAAACCCACTTCACCCGACATCGCCCGTCAGTTCGAGCAGGCCGTGCGGTTGAATCCGCGTTTTTCCGACGCCATGCTGGCGTGGAGCGTTGAACTGGAACTCGCCGGCCAGCGTGCCGCTGCGGAAGCCCTGTTGGATCGCGCGCAGGATATCGATCACCTGCTGCGTCCTTCCTGGGCGCTCGCCAACTTTTATTACCGGACCGGGAATGAAGCGAAGTTCTGGGCTGAGGCTCAGAATTGCTTCCGGCTCATGTCCCGAACGGGAGTGATGGAGGGTCGCTTCGCCTTGGTTCCGGTGTTCAACCTTTGTTGGAATGTCACTCAGGATCCAAGCACGATTCTGACTAAGGCCATTCCGAATGACCGGGTGATTCAAGGTTATTATCTCGGTTACTTACTCAACACGAACCGGTTCGAAGCCGCAAAACAGGTTGCGGCGCTTCTGCTGCCTAACGCGCAGCCGATAAATCAGCCATTCCTGTTCGCTTACTGCAATTCGATGATCGCGCTGGGTGAAATTGCGTCTGCCGTACAAGCCTGGAATGCGATGTCGGCAAGTCACCTGATCAACTTCGCGCCGCTGAATCCCGCAGCGAATGTATCGCTTACTGACAGCCGATTCTCGGCGCCGCCTACAGGCGTGGGATTCGATTGGCGCGTCCGCGTTCCCGAGTCTGTTCGCTTCCGGTTTACGGACGGCAGCCCCGGTTATCAGTTCACCTTCAATGGATCGCAGCCGGAAGCTTTCGACCTTATCAGCGAGATCATCCCGGTCGTTCCCGGGCGAACTTATCAAGTCACGAGTAACGCGAAAGCTGATTTCGATCCTTCCGCGAGCGGAATCCGTTGGTCTGTCTGGGACTACCGCTCAAACCATCAGATCGGCGCTCAGGGCGACGGACATCTCCTGAAATTCGCGGTTCCCAACAACGTGTCAGCATTGGAACTTCGGCTATCGTATCAACGGCAGATGGGAACCTTAATGCTGAAAGGTGACTACGACCTGAATCAGGTTACCTTGAAGCAATCGCCCTAGCTATTGGATTACCTGCCAGTTGGCATTGTCGCTTTCAACTTTTCGTGTCGTGTACTGCGTGGTGATCTGAGCTGACGATGCGCCGTCTACCGTCTGTCCGCTGATCGTACTGAGAATACAGGCGTTCGCGGACGAATCGATCTTTTTCACCTGGAAGGACCGGCCCTGAATGCCGATCGCGCTCGGAAGTGTAACGGCGACGGGGCCGCCCGTGGCGTTGCACAAAACAACGCTGTCCCCCATTGTCAGCGAGTAGTTCGCTGTTTTGGCGGCGATCGACTCGCGAATTCCGCCGACGTTTAAAGTGCCGGAAGTTAGAGTGTTGAGTTCGGACTGGACGTAGCCCGCAATCAGCTGCTGGCCGGCGTTGGTCGGATGGATTCCGTCGGACTGGAAGTAAGTCTGATTCATCCAGGCTCCATCGGCGGTAAGATTCGGATCGTTCAGCACGCCATAGGCGAAGGCATCCGCGATAGTCGACCAGTTCGAAACCAATAGCTGGTTGTATTGGTCGTGCAGCGCATCGCAAGTCGTGCCTTGATACGAGCCGGTTCGTGAAAGCATTGGAATAATCACCGTCTTGGCGCCCTGGCTTCGCATGTACCGCGAAAGTGCAACCATCTTCTGGAAAGTCTGCACCGCGGTAAGAGTCAGAGGAGACACCGAGCACAGATCGTTCGTTCCGGCGAATAGCCAGGCGATATTGTCCTTTCCGCTCGGGTTGAAGGCCGTCGCGAATTTCGGCTCCGCGATCACGATATTGGAGAGGTATTCACTCGCCATCCCCATGTTCCAAATCTGAAAAGCGTCGTTTAGACCGGTCATCATCCCATTACTGCAAGCCGGCGTGGCGCCCTTGCCCTCGGTGATAGAGTCTCCGAGGCACACAAGGTTATTAACAGTCGTGGTGGGCGTGTACTTACCGCGGACAACACCTCGATAGCCGACCCAATTGTTCACCGCGGCATCGTTCTGAGCGACTTCGGCCGGGGTCAACTCCCGGTTATAGAAGAGCACCCGGTATATGGTTCCGGTCATCTGGCCGCTGATGTTATTGCCCCCTAGCATCAAGGGACCGGTTCGGGACGGCGGCAGGTTCCCGCCGCGAGAGTAGTAGGTTACATTGCAGTTGGCCCCGATACAGATCGTGTCGTTACTCGGATCGAGCACATAAGTGAACAGGTTGGGGCCGATCGCGGCGTCTACTTCCTGCGTCGGCGGATTCCCGACCCATGCGCCGTATAAACCGCAGCATAGCGGCGTCTCGGAAAGAACATTTCCCCAAAGTAAAATGCTGGATCCGGCCGATAAGTAAGTTTGCACCTGGGCATTGTTGTTGTAGTTGTTCGGTATGGACATGTCCGCGTAAATCTGGATGGTCTGCAGGCTGTTCAGTACAGCGGCCGGTAACGTCACCGGGTTATTTGTCGATGTCGCCCACGTTAAGCCGAGTGACGTCCAAGCCGGGTTCCCCCCGGTAGGTACCGTTCCCGCGTTTCCGCTGCCGGAGCAATCGGGGAGCACGCCGCCCGAACCAATGCTCCCGTCGCAATTACTCATCCAGTAGTCCGCAATCAAGCCGTTCCCGACGACTCCATACGCGTTTTGGAATACACCTGCGCTGTTGCACTGTTTGAGCGCCTCGCGCTGTTGGTCCGATGAGATATAGAGTTCCCCTGTAAGGCATGCCGCCGGCATATTAGAGACCGGTCCCGTTTTCACCGGCATGGTGTGAGTTGCCGCGGTAGAACTCTGTGTGCCCGCAGTGAACATGTTGGTCTGATCGGTGTACACAGTCGTCGGGAATTGCTGTAACTTAGTTGACGTTCCGCCGATATTGGTGAACGCAGGCTGCGCGCATACCGGGCCCCCCGAGGAGTTATCCGCGGTTTGGAACTGATTCGCGGGACACGGCCCGGTGCTCGCCTTCGCGCTAAAAGTATTCCAGTCGGAGGCCGCAAGGTACCCGCTCGTCAAACTAGTGGCCGTCGGTAGCGCGATTTGCGTCCGCGCTCCCGCCGTGTCGTCGGTAACTGTGAAGGGAGCGATAAAGTTGATTGTGGATCGCGCATTCACCTGTACTCCGGCGCCCTGAATATAGGAGTAGATGTTAGGAATTCCGGTCAGTTTGGTCCAGGCAAACGAAGTCAGCCAGGATGGGTTGGGGTAGCTTTGTGTCTGGTCGACCGCATTAGTGACCAGGGATGCCGTGTAATCGCCTGCCTTCGCGGTGACCGCGCTGCCCGTTCGTCCGAAAACCGAGTTCACCGGATTCACCCAGCCATAACCCGCCGCTGACGCCAGACACGTGGAGAGGATGTTCGGCACAGCAGTCGTATTCAGCCAAAGCCGCCCCACGCTGCCGGCCGTCGTACAGCCTGGATCGCTCGCATGGGAGGCAATCTGTATTCCGGAGGGAGATATCGAGAACTGGTTCGTCGGAGCGTACGGGGTGAGGTACGTCAGGTTTGTGTCCGCGAAAAAGTTTAGGTTTCCATCCTTAAACGTGAGGAAATTGGCGCCCGTCCCCGCTCCCGCCCCGTAGAAGTTAGACAGATCCACGGTAAATGCACCCGAACCGATACCCGCCCAGGACGCGTCGTTGGACGCTCCGTTTCCGATTAACTGCAATCCTCCCATCGTGTAGCCCTGGGTCGGAACCCCGTTTAGAGTCAGGCCGCTTTTTTGAATGACGATTCCGGGAGCCTGTGTTTGGAGAACCAGATTGTTGTTGACGTCCGGCGTTAAGCTCGCGCCCCCTACGGTGACACTGTCGCTTTTGAAATTATGTATGTAGTTCGTTACGTTGCGCGCTGAGCTGATCACGTTCTCGGTAGTTAGTACGCCTCCGGTTACGTGTAGCGGAACAAAAAAGTCGGTAATCGATATTCCCAGAATGTCGTCTTGAATATTGATGGGAGTATTTGCCGTATAGGAAGTAGTAACCAGGCCGCCCGCCGACTGGTTCGTGAAATGAACGTTGGTGTTGACGCTCGCCTGCCCCCAGATGTTCTCGAGATGAGCGAAAGATCCCGTATCGATGCGGATGCAATCGTGCATGTATTCGCAGTGAATATCGCCAATCTCGGCTTCGGACCCGTTCTCGAGCAGGACACCCGTTCCCGTAGTTGGGGTGCTGCTGGTCGGGTCGTAGTATCCGTCGAAGCTTATGCCGTGGATGGTGTTGCGGCTGGTGGCCCAGCTTAGATGGATGGCGATTGCGGCGTCCGCAATGGAGGCTTGGCACGACGAGCCGCCGAGGTTGACCGAACTGGTGTTTTGCACTCCGAAGCCTTCCAGGTCCAGGCCATATTTCACAAATCCGAGTAAGTCGACGTTCTGTAGGTAGCTGTCTTCCTGCATGGACTGAGAAGCAACGGCAGTCGACCCGAGAATACAAGAGGCGTTTACGGTCAAATCTTCGAGCGATGAGTGCTGCGTGGGCTGCGCGCCCGCCGGAAGAAAAGGTCCGTTGAGTACATAGGGCGGCCCCATCTGAATCACCGGCGTGTTCTGGGGAAAGCTCGTCGCCGCGACACCGGTGTTGATCGCAACGATGGTTGATGAAAAGGCGTCGTGCCCAATCAGCCGGGCGCCGTTAGGAACGATCAGCTGACTCTTAATCGCGCAGCCTCCCGGAAACGGGCGGGTAGGAAGCATAACGATGGAGCCTCCTCCGGCGCCCCCGTTATAGAGCGCGGCTTGGATCGCGGCGCTATCGTCGGTCCAGAGAGCGGGGTTACTTGGGTTCTTCCAGATGTCGCACACCGCGCCGAACTCTTCCACGCTGACCGTCTGGGTCAACTTAACAGCCATCGGGATCGGGATCGAACCGTAGCCCGCGCCGGTGTATTGCAGGTTGGATGTCCAGCCGGTATTCGATGGCGAGCCGGTGCCTCCGTTAGCTACGGCGACCGTTGGGAGATTCGTTGCCGGAACGTGCGCATTACTATCCAGTGGAGCGTAGCCATTCACCGCCCCTCGGCTTGTACTGAGCTCGCAAGTCGAACACGCAATATCGACGCGGCTCTGACCGGCATTCGTTGCGGCGCTTAATGGAGCAGCGAAGTTGAGGGCGTTTTCCGAGGTGATGTTGGCTCCACTGTTCTCGATTCCCAAGGAGGACACTCCACCCACTGGGTTCCAAATCGCTGAGTTAGTGCCGGGGGTTACGTTCGTATTCGCGGCTACCGCGACATAGAGAGTGCCGTTGTAAGAGACGGTGTTGAGGGCAGCATAGGTTGAGCTAGCGGACCAGACGCCTTTGGCTGTCAATGCCTGACCGCTGGCGCCGGTCGCGCCGACCGGTCCTTGCGCTCCCTGCGGTCCCGTGGGACCGGCCGCGCCGGCCGAGCCTTGATTTCCCTGAGCGCCTTGAATACCCTGCGGCCCGATCGGTCCGGCAG
>NZ_CAJCHS010000173.1 GCF_903970205.1 Nevskia soli
GCCAAGGCGCCCGTCGAGATGCACTTGTATGCGCAGGGCCGCCACGCGTTCGGACTACGGCGCACTAAGTTTCCGATTACCGGATGGCCGGACCTGGTAGAAACGTGGTTGAAGACGATCGGGATGATTCCGGAGTAAGGCCTGGTGGTAGCAGTCGAAAAACACCGCTTGCTCACGCGCGCGGCTCAGTAGATTCGGTACGTTACCGAGTAGATACAGCACGTTACCGAGCCGCGACGGTAACGGAGCGGTTACTATTGGGGGCTACTATGCTCAGTGCCGCGTCTCTTCGATTCGCTGCGTCAGCAAATCCACAAATCGCTCGGGAATGAAGCCGTTCATCCGGCTTGCGATCTGCCCTGAACGGTCCACAATCAGCGTGGTCGGAATCGAAGTTACTTTTACGAAGTCCGCCAATCCGGCATCATAGTACACCGTATTCTTCCAGTTCTGCTGTTTCAGAAACGGCGCTACTTGCGCCCGGTCTTCGTCCGTATTTACGGAGACAAAGACCACATCTTTATCCGCGCTGAACTTTTGCTCCACATCCTCATACAGCGGCCGCTGCGCCCTGCACGGTACGCACCACGTCGCCCAGAAATCGAACACGATAGTCTTGCCCTTCAATGAAGTCAACGGGAGCGGGTTACCGTTCGGCGAAGGCAAAGTAAAATCAAGGATGCTGCCTGCTTCGGCATTCGGATCTTTACTCTTCAACTGGGCTAGCCGCGCGGTCATGATAGCGCTCATCCGGTCATAAGAAGCCAAAATTCGATCACCCAGTCCGCGCTCCGAACCGGTCGCTTTCACATAGAGTTCGCCCAGCCGCCTGCGATCTTTGCTTCGATCCTGTTCGTTATTCCGCGGATCTTCAATGGTGAAGGCATCCGCGTACCGGTCAATCGCGTCTTGCAGATCGCCCATGGCAGCCAGCCACTTACCTTCTTCGCGCGCAGACTCCGCCGTCGGATATAAGTCGAAACTTTGCTTCGCCAACCTCGCCGCGGCCGCACTATCTCCCAGCTTGCCCGTCGCGCGCGCCTTCAACACCAGCGCACGCCCTCCCGCCTGGTCCAGATCGCGCAGCCACTGCGCGGCGCTCATCCGGCCTGGAGGAGGCGTACCGCGCAGCTTATCCACTGCCTGCGCGAACTTATCCGTCCAGGCCAAGGCTTTCCGCGCCGAGTCGGGATCGTCCTTGTTCAGATAGGCGCGCGGTACCCGGTCCAGGAAGACGATATCCGCCGGATCCCGCTGTAACTGCCGTTCTCCGTACTTGATGATCCGGTCATCATCATGTGCCTCAGCGGCGGCCTGCGCTAGCGTTTTCTCGATCTCGGCGCGCTTCGCCGTGTTCGGATACTTCGCTAAGTGCGCTTCGAGTACGCGGATGTAATCCTTTGGGCTATTGCCCGCTTCACCTAAGCTCCGCTGTAACGCCTCGGTTTCCGAAGCAGCCGGAGAAGCGGAATTCACGGGGGGCGGAACGGGCGGCGGCTGGCCCGGTTGCTGCCCTCGCAACATAGCGCTCAACATGCCTGCCGCCAATAACAGCGCAAACCATTTCATTTCGAAGGATCCGGCGACGCAGCCGGCTTCGCATCCTGCTCCAGCCGGAACGTCTCGGCAAGCGCCGCGGCCCTCTTACGCGCCATCGAAAGGTAACTCTCTCCACGTGTGATGCGGTCCAGTAGCGGCAGGTACTGCGAGACGGCTACTAACTGCTTCCGCTCCCAATCCGCCTGTAAGTTCAGCAGCGCCTCATTCACTCCGATCTTCTCGTACTTCGCCGTGCGCTCCAGTTCCAGAAAGCGCTGTTCACTTTCCGAAATCCGTTCGAAGAAGTCCCCCAACGCGCGCGCGTCCGCATTGTCGGTATAGTTCCACTTCGCCTCAGCCGCTTTGCCGTCGCGCTCGACGCGTATGGTCTTCATCCCCATGTTCGCGACCTTCGCGGGCGATTCCAGGTTCTGTTTCAAATCTACCTTCGCGGCTAACGCAAATAACTGTTCGCGCTCCGCCGGACTTAGCTGGAATAACACGGGCTGTTCGTCTTTCGGATCGCTCCGGTACTCTCCCGCGCCGCTCTCAGTTACGGTGATGCCTACATAAGGCGGATCGCTCGCCGGGAATACTTTCTTAAACGAAATCTGGGAATCGGCGAATAACGCCAAGAGCAGCACTGTCGAAGACAAGAGGGGAATCATCGAACGGCCGCCGCTATCACCATGCGGTTCGCGTGACAGATCGCGATCGCCAGAGCATCGCTCGCATCTTTCGAATCGACAATCGCGTCGAGCCGCAGCAGCGAAGCTACCATCATTTGTACCTGATGCTTCTCGGCCCGCCCGAAACCTACCACGCTGCTCTTTACTTCGAGCGGCGAATATTCGGCCAGCGGCACCCCGGCTTCCGCGACGGCGAGCAAAGCTACGCCGCGCACATGCGATAGCTTCAACGCCGTTTTCACATTTACCGCGTAGAATACTTCTTCGATCGCGACGACGTCCGGCCGGTACTCCAAGATGGACGCCCGCAGAGCGCGCGCAATCTCCAGCAATCGCACTTCAAATGGCCGCTTCGGCGAGGTAACGACCGTGCCGGTTCCCAGCAGCCGGTGCGTGCGGCCGTCGCTCTCGATCGCGCCGTACCCGGTGCGCTCACTGCCGCAATCGATGCCGAGAACTCTCATCCGGCTCTTTACCGGCTACGCGAGCGCTTCGACTTCCTTCTCGTCGACGTCGAAATTCGAATAGACGCTCTGCACGTCATCATGTTCTTCCAGGGCATCGCTCAGACGCATCATCCCCGATGCGTTCTTGCCTTCGAGAGTGAGCAGGTTCTTCGGAACCATCGCGATCTCAGCCGATTCCGTCGGGATGCCCGCCTTCTCCAGCGTCTCAACCATCGCGTTGTGATTCTCCGGCGCGCCCAGCACTTCCCAGTTGTCGTCGTTGTCCCGGATGTCATCCGCGCCCGCGTCCAACAACAGGTTCATCAGCTGTTCTTCCGAAGCTTTATCCTTCTCGATAATGATCTGGCTCTTGCGCTCGAACATCCAGGCGACGCTGCCTTGCTCGCCCAGATTCCCGCCGTTTTTGGAGAACATATGCCGGATCTCGCTCACGGTGCGGTTCCGGTTGTCGGTCGCGACGTTTACGATCACCGCGGCGCCGCCGGGTCCATAGCCTTCGAACATGATCTCGTCGATCTGGCCGCCTTCGAGTTCGCCCGTCCCGCGCATGATCGCCTTTTTGATGTTGTCGTTCGGCATCGACACACCTTTGGCCGCAGCTATGGCGGTGCGCAGCCGTGGATTGCCGTCGGGATCGCCGCCGGATCGCGCCGCGATCATGATCTCTTTGATGATGCGGGTGAAGATCTTGCCGCGCTTCGCGTCAGTGGCAGCCTTTTTGTGCTTGATGGTTGCCCATTTAGAATGGCCGGACATGGGTCAGGACTCCCGGAAGAAACCCGCTGAAAATCGGGCTTAATGATGTTGTTTTCAACCGGTTAGTTTAACACGCCCCGATTGTCCGAGGTCGACGGCGACACCGTCGTTGAAGAGATGATTCATTCCCTGGGGCTATGCCACGCGCCCGGTTCGTGCCGCCCTTGATCTTAGATCGAGACAATCCTTCGCACGATTTCTTAGGGGTTGGAGTTTGTCGACCGCATGGTCAGCCGTCGCTCCCGCATCGGGTGGCGGAGGGAGTTACGGTCCGATTCCTCCGCGGCGTTTTCTGAGCCTCCGGGTCCCAAAGAATCTCAAATAGCACTCATTCAAATTCCGTATCGATTTTTTATCGATTCTTTCCGGATCCTTCAGGCCACTTTCACGCTTCCCGATCTAACCTCAAGTCGAGGGTCAATCCAGTGATCGTTATGAAATTCGGCGGCTCCTCGTTAGAGTCA
>NZ_CAJCHS010000174.1 GCF_903970205.1 Nevskia soli
GACGGTTTCGACTTCAGGCAGTTCAGGCAACGTCGATAAGGACTTCCTGGCCTTCTACTTTGACCGGAAAAACGGCGACTTTGTCGTCGGGTTCATATTCATTAAGACCGGTGGCGCAATCGAACTCCCAAGCGTGCCAGGGGCACATGATTTTGGAACCGTTGAGCATTCCCTGACCCAGCGGGCCGCCCTGATGCGGACAAGTTCCATCGAGCGCGTGAACTTGTCCGTCGACCAGGCAGAGAGCATAGGGCTTGTCGTCCACCATCACTTCAAGGAGCGGTTCCGACTGAAGTTGCGCGAGCGTCGCGACTTTAACAAAGGCCATTTCAGTTTCTATGTCACCACAATTCGATTTGCAGGTTGCGCGGCGCGGGACTACAATGAGCCAGATGCAACGTTTCCTCTTGCCGGTAGTGGTCGCGACGCTGTTACCCGCCGCTTGGGGTCAAGATGCCACTGCGGACGTCCAACCGGTAGACGCGCAGGGCTATCTGCAGCGGGCGACGGAAATGCAGATGAACGAGCAATGGGAAGACGTGGTCTCCAACGCGTCGCGGGCGATTCTTCTGGATCCGGATTCATTGCGCGCTTACGGGATGCGCGCGCATGCGTTCCGCGAACTCGGCCGATATAACGAAGCCATAGCGGATTACTCGGAGCTCATCCGCCGAGACCCGGAAGCCCGCACTTCCTTTTACCTGTTCGAAGCACGCGGGTCATTGTACTTGAAGGTTCATAAAGCAGTGCAGGCGGCTGCCGACGCCGAAGTCGCTATAAAGCTGCAACCGGAAGAACCGCACGGCTATCTGCTGCGGGCTGAAGCACGACGGCAGGCAGGTGACGAGGCGGGAGCGGCCCAGGACCAGGCGTTGGCGAATCAGTTAGAAAAGCAAATCGGGCCGCAGAGGATCGGCGGTAAAGTGATGGCCGCAAACCTGATTCACAAGGTCGCGCCGGAGTACCCGTCCCTGGCCAGACAGGCGCGTATTCAGGGCACGGTACGCTTCGCCGCCATGATAGGTAAAGATGGATCCATTGAGTCGTTGAACCTGATTAGCGGACATCCTCTGTTGGTGGACGCTGCCAAGACCGCGGTTCAACAATGGCAGTATAAGCCGACTCTGCTGAACGGAGAACCGGTGCGCGTCGCGACAACGGTTGACGTGAATTTCGCGCTGCAGGAATAGCGCCCCTGGTCGAACATTGGACGTTATCGCGCACTGGCGAGGCGCATGCAATCCTAAGAAATCATGACATCCAGCGCAATCACTGCACAGGCTAGCGGCACGTTCAAACTCGGCGGCGATCTGACCGTCAACCGGCTTGGCTTCGGAGCCATGCGTATCACCGGGCCCGGTATCTGGGGTGAACCGAAAGACCCCGAGGAGGCAAAACGCGTCCTCCGACGCGCGGTCGAACTCGGCGTCAATTTCATCGATACAGCCGACTCATACGGTCCTTACGTAAGTGAGCAGATCATCGGCGATACTCTGTCACCCTATCCGGAAGGTGTCGTCATTGCGACGAAAGGCGGCCTGACGCGTCAGGGTCCCAATAAGTGGCTGCCGGTTGGCCGTCCCGAATATCTGCGGCAGGAAGTCGAAATGAGTCTGCGCCGGTTGCGGTTGGAACGTATCGACTTATACCAGCTGCATCGCATCGACCCGAAAGTGCCGGTTGAAGAGAGTCTTGGTGAATTGAAGAAGATGCAGCAGGAAGGCAAGATCCGGCATATCGGTCTTTCTGAGGTCAAGCCGGACGAGATCGAACGCGCGCAGCGAACTGTCCCGATCGTGAGCGTGCAGAATCAATACAACATCGCCGATCGAAAACACGAAGATACGCTGCAATACTGTGAGCAGCATCAACTGGCGTTCATTCCCTGGTTCCCGGTCGCGGCGGGTGAACTCGCGAAGCCCGGCGGCCCGCTGGACCAAACGGCGGGAAAACATGGCGCTACCGTCGCGCAGCTTTGCATCGCGTGGCTTCTTTGGAGGTCGCCTGAGATGCTGCCGATTCCGGGTACGTCGTCAGTAAGTCACTTAGAGGAGAACGTGGCCTCCGCTCAACTCAAGCTTGGCGATGAGGAATGGGCCGAGCTCGAGAAAATCGCCCGAATCAAAGGGAAGTAACCTATGCTCCGACAACCGGGAGCGCGTCGCGGCCGTGATGGCGCGGTGAGTTGCGTCGTCGACTTAGCGCCGCGGAAGCCAGGAGCCGGTTCTCGGATGGATCGATCCCCTGAAGGTCGCTGGGTCTTGTTCCCGGTTGATCCGCTATGATGGCTGCGGTCCAGCGTGGCGCAAGGGAAGAGTCATTCCGGGAAACGACTGGCAGAAAAACAGCTGAAGCTGATCGCCAAAGCGCTCGCCGATCCGCGGCGTTATGAAATTCTCAGGCAGATCGGAGCGCAAGAGAGCGGCGCGTCTTGCACCGATATACGCGAATGCCAGCCGGTGAGCGCGGCCACACTCTCGCACCACTTCAAAGAACTGGAAAGCGCGGGACTTATCAAAGTTGCCCGGCAAGGTAAGTTCGCGCACTTCAAGCTGCGGCGCGACGTGCTGCGGGCGTACCTGGATCATCTGGCAAAAATCTGAGCGCGGGGTTGAACCCTTCCCGAACCCGGCTTCATCAATTAGATGGTTGTCGAAATGTCAACAAGACGTTTTGAAAGGATGGAAATGAGCAAACTGAAAGGTAAGGTCGCAGTGGTTACGGGCGCATCGAAAGGGATCGGGGCGAACATTGCGAAGAGTCTGGCGGCGGAAGGCGCGGCCGTGGTCGTGAACTATAGCTCCAGCAAAGAGGGCGTGGAGAAAATCGTCGACCAGATCGTGAAGAGCGGCGGTAAAGCGGTCGCGGTGCAGGGTGACGTGTCGAAGGCGGCGGACGTTCAACGAATCTTCGCCGAGACCAAAGAGGCGTTTGGAGCGCTGCATGTGCTGGTCAACAATGCCGGAGTCTATGAATTTGGAGCGCTCCCGGAGATCACCGAAGAACACTTCCACCGGCAATTCAATACCAATGTCCTAGGGCTGCTTCTAGCTACTCAGGAAGCGGTGAAGCATTTCGGAGATGAGGGCGGAAGTGTGGTGAATATCGGGTCGACGGTAAGTCGTTTGACTCCCCCGGGCTCAGCGGTGTACAGCGCGACAAAGAGTGCCGTGGATGCGGTGACGCATGTGCTCGCGAAGGAACTCGGACCAAAGATGATCCGCGTGAACTCGATCAATCCAGGGATGGTGGAGACCGAAGGCACGCATACGGCCGGGTTTATCGGAAGCGAGTTTCAGAATCAGTTAGAGGCGCAGACTCCGCTGGGGCGCATCGGGCAGCCTGGAGATATCGGTCCCGTGGCAGTGTTTCTAGCTTCGGCCGACTCAGGATGGGTGACTGGCGAGACACTGCTCGCGTCAGGCGGGCTCAGGTAAGTCCCGATCGGCTGCCGTTACTTACCAATACAGAACGTGGAGAAGATGCGGTTTAAGATGTCGTCCGCTGTCGTTCTTCCCGTTAGTTCGTCGAGGCCGCCCAGTGCGTCGTAGAGGTCGAGCAATAGCATCTCATGCGGGATGTTTTCCACGATAGCTGTGTGAGCTTGACTAAGTGCGGATTGAGCGTTCGACAGGGCATTCTGCTGCCGGAGGTTGGTGATAATCGCGCCGTTCTGTTCGACTACACCGTCCGGCGCGACTGCGCGTACTATCGCCTCACGCAACTCGTCGATGCCCCGCCCCGTCAACGCCGAAACCGGTAGCATATCCGGGCCGGCTTTGCCGCCTTGGTCGACCTTGTTAGCTACGATCAGGTGCCGGCCTTGCGCGCCGGCTTTGTCGATTAGTTCCTGATCCTGCTCTTCGATATGGTTTGCATCCACTACCACGAGCGTTACGTCTGCGTCCGCCATGGCACTCAGG
>NZ_CAJCHS010000175.1 GCF_903970205.1 Nevskia soli
AGATACTCGACGTTGCTCTCCCTCTGATCTTCCCAATGATCGAAGGAATCCTCAATGTCGCGCCCGGAATACTGCCCCGCCGCTGCGAATTTTTCCTGATCGTATTCGTGGAGAAAAGGCATCTCATCGGTTATCATCTGATCCACCCGCGCCCGGAATGCGTGCCCTTCCACATGCGAAAGGTGTTCGATCACTTCGGCGATCGACCATCGATCCGGCGCCGGCTTCCAGGCCGCCTCCTCCGGAGTCAATCCATCCAGAAGCAATCGCAGAATCTCCGGCGTATTTTCAAGCTGGGTAAGACCCGGCAGCATCGCTATGCTCCTCAATCCGGCGCTCCTCAATCAGAATGGTACGTCTCTCTTCGCCGTCCATCTCCAGCACGATCTCCGTGTAGACGCGCGGCGCCAGCGATCCCAACCGCTCGCCCCATTCGATCAGCACGAGCCGCGCCGAATCCATGATCTCGCCGAGCCCCAGCGTGGCGATCTGCGCTTCAGTTTCCAGACGATAGAGATCGACATGAAAAACGCCCGCGCCGTAATCGTGTATCAGCGTGAATGTCGGGCTGGAAACTTCATCCGCATTCGCGCCGGGAATTCCGGCGACGATCCCGCGAACCAACGTCGTTTTGCCCGCGCCCAAATTGCCGCGCAGCAGCACGATGCCCTTCAGGCCGGCGGCCAACTCCCGACCGACGCGAATCGTCGCCTCCTCAGACGTGGTCTTTAGCCGCAATGCGCATCGCCTCCGGCAACATACGCAGCAGATCGGTCGCGACAAACGGTTGTTCGCCGATCTCATCGGCCCCAAGCTGCCCCGCGCGTCCATGCAGCCACACTGCGGCCGCGATCGCGAGATCCGGTTCTTTCGGGAACTGGGCAAGAAAACCCGAAACCATTCCGGTCAGCACGTCGCCGGTCCCGCCCGTTGCCATGGACGGCGACCCGGTCGGGTTAATCCAGACGCGCCCGTCCGGAAAGGCAATCAGCGTGCATTCACCCTTTAGAACCACCGTCACCTCACGTTCCGTCGCGAACTTACGAGCGCACCCGATTCGATCGGCTTGCACCTGCTTTACCGTCAACTTCGCCAGCCGCGACATCTCCCCCGGATGCGGCGTCAACACACGCAACTTCCCCGCGGGCGGCGCGACCCAATCCTCCGCCAGAATATTGAGCGCATCAGCATCGAAGACACCGGGCTTCTCGCATTGCGACCAAAGCTCGCGCACCACCCCGGCCGTCTCGGGCTCGGTTCCCAGGCCCGGACCCATCGCCAGCAGATCCAGCTTCTCCATCAGCTTGGCGATCTTCGACGTCGCGCCGTCGGCGATCGACCCATCCGCCGCTTCCGGCAGCAACTCCGTCATCAACTCCGGCGCATGCGCCGCGATCACTGGAATCGCGCTCCCCGATGACCCTACCGTCACGAGCCCCGCGCCCGCATGCAGCGCGGCCGTTCCGGACATCGTCGCAGCCCCGGTCTTGCCACGCGATCCTGCAACCACCAGCACATGCCCGTAGTCGCCCTTATTGCCGCCCGGATTGCGATTGCCAATCAGATGCCGGAACGCGCGCGGTTCAACGAGTGCGAGATCGATCGACGCATCGTCCTGATAGAGGGAAGGCGGCGTCCCAATGGGCGCGATCCGCAGCTCCCCGATGTCGCGCGCCAACGGAGCCAGCACATGGCACATCCGGGGCGCGGTAAACGTGACGGTCGCATCGGCACGCGCATATTCACCGGTACGTTCGCCCGAATCGCTGGGCATGCCCGACGGCACATCGATCGCTGCCACACGGGCCGCCGGGAACCCCTGGTTGATCGCGCGGATCCACCCCAGCGCCCGGCCCTTCGCCGGTCCATTCAATCCGCTGCCGAGCAGACCATCCACAATCAGCGTCGCTGCCTGCATGACGGGCTCAATTTCAGACTGAACCTGACCGCCGCACGCGGTAAACATGCGATAGTTCAGCGCGGCGTCGCCGGCAAGTTCCTCGGGCGCGGCAGCCAGCAGCACATCGAGCGAGCGCGGCGAGAACCTCGTCAGCAATTGCCGGGCAACCGCCAGCGCGTCCCCGCCATTGTTCCCTTTGCCGCAGAAAACCACGATGCGTTGGCTGTTCAGCGGCGAGAAGCGTTCAACTAAAAACTCCACCACGCGATGCGCCGCGTTCTCCATCAGAATCGAACTCGGGATGCCGAGTGCAACCGTTTTCTGATCGATCGCGCGCATCTGGGCAGCCGTCACCACCTTGCGCGGCTGCACTTATGCGTTCCTGCGGGCCAGCATCAGGGTCATGTCGTCCGGCAACTCGGGCGCGCTGGTCCAGTTGCGCACCGCGTCCATCACCTTCGTCGTCATCTCGGCGATTTCCAGGTTCTTATGCTGGATGAGCGTCTGCACCAGCCGCTCCGTGCCGAACTCCTCACCGTATTCGTTCTCCGGTTCGGTAATTCCGTCGGTATAGCAGACCAGCAGATCGCCCTTCTCCAGACCGAGCTTGCGCTCTTCATATCCCGACGAAGGAAACAACCCAACCACCGTGCCCGTCACCTCGAGCAGGGTTGGCTCACCCCGCCGGATGAGAATCGGCGGCAGATGCCCGGCGTTGGTATACGTGAACACGCGATCGTCCTCATCGTAAATCCCGAACAGGAAGGTCGCGTACTTCTCCGGCGACGTGTTCAGGTACAGCTGCCGGCTCAGCTGCGACACCATCTTGGATGTCGAATAGACCGTATGAGACGCCCCATTGGCGGAAGCTGCAAGCATCGGCGTGGACGACGTCAGTTGCGTCCGCATGATCGACTGGATAGCGGCCATCAGCAGCGCAGCCGAAATGCCTTTCCCGGCAACGTCGCCGATCGCGACCGCGAGGTTAGTCTCCTGCAAACAAAGGAAATCGTAGTAGTCGCCCGATACCATGCGCGCCGGCCGGCAAAGCCCCGAAATCTCGAGCGATTTCATGCGCGGGGAATGCTGCGGGAACAACTGGCTCTGCACCTCGCGCGCAATTTCGATCTCCGACTCCAGCCGTTCTTTTTCCTTGGCAACAATCACCAGTTGTTCCAGCCGCTCAGTCATACCGTTGAAAGATTCGTTCACGGCCGCCAGCTGGTCGCGCCCCTTAATCGGGATGCGATGCGAGAAATCGCCTTCCGCCACGCGCCGCGTGCCTTCGTATAACTTCGCGACGTTTCCGGTAATCGATCGCGTCAACGAGAGCCCGATGATGAACGAGATAATCTCGACCATCAGGAACAGAACCGCAATCACGAGGAACGCATATAGAACCGCTTGCGCCACTTCGAACTTCTCCGAGAAGATGGCGCGGATCAGAGCGGAGGGGCGCGTGGTGATGAGCAGCAGGCCCGAGTCCTTCTCCTCAGCCGATCCCCACTGCACCAACATAACCGGGCTCGCCCACGTGACTTCCGGATCCACTTGGCTGGCCGGCGGAGGAACCGCGCCGACATCGCCCTCGCGTAATTGATCCGCATTGAGCTTGCGCCGAGCCAGTTCACCGCCTTCACCCGAGATGCTGATGCGGCCCAGGTGCGGTACCAGTTCCGCCATCATCTCGCGCTGCACCGGAGCGACCACGTCGACGATGAGATCGCCTTTCTTGGTATGGGACCACGCGCAATACTGCCCATCGACAATCGTCAGGCCGGTATAGTCCGGCACTTCGGGTTTCGCGCCCGCGAGCTTCGAACCTGCCGGGTAGCGGAACACCTGGCCCTTGTTTTGGACGACAATCTGGAAATCCTGAAACCGGTCGCGTACAAAGGGAGCCACCTGCTTGATGATGTCCTCGTACGGAGCGCCCGGATTCGCCGCGATCACGCGCCCCGGCACCTTGAGCGCATCCATCGTCTGCTCGAGTTCCGTCATCACCAGGTAAACGGCGGTCTGGCCGACGAACACGTAGACGCCCAGTCCGACCAGCAGAATCAGCAGGGTCAGAGGCACCATGCCGATGAACATGTAGGTAACGATGAGGCGGTTGCGCAGACGCCAGATGCTGCGGCGGATGAAGTACCGCACCCCGCGCCACAGCAGGATGCATCCGGTAACCAGAAGGGTCAGCCACGCGAACACCGCAATCAGGGTCATGTGGCGGATGAAGAACGCCGCAATCACCAGCAGCAGGGAAACGAGGAAAACTCCCGCGACCGTTATACGCTTGGGGGGGAAGACCTTGCGGAGAAATCCCACGCTCCAGTGTACTAACCGCACACACGCGGGCGGGCGCGCTACCATTCGTCCGGGAGAACGATCTTGACCAAGTTACCTGAAGAGTGGATCGAAGGTGAGCCGCGCAGGCTGTCCGACCTACGCAAGGGTGAGAGCAGCCATGTGATGATCACCGAGTTAACCGTGCAGCCGGACCGCAGTTGCCTGATGCGCCGCAACGCCAAGCTCAGCGAACCGAACCTTCTGACGATGGCGGTGCGAAGAGACGCGGACGGAAACCTACACGTCACGATCCCGGCGCAGTCGCAAGCTCGCTTCAGAATCGAGAATCCGTTGCCGCTCTCGCTGGATAAGTATGACCCGGTCGCGTCGATCACGTTCGAAGATAAGCGAACGTAACAGGCTGGCGCCCGGCGACACGGCGCTCTGCCGCGTCTGCGTTACCGAGCTTCGGCCCCAGCACCACCCCAGCAAGGCCGCTAAGGAAAGCACACGGCGGGTCGGCCACTCTGTTGAAGTTAGGCCTTCGGGTGAGCGCTATCGTAAACCCGCATCAAGTCGGTGAGCGATACGCGCGTGTACTTCTGGGCGGTGGAAAGCCTCGCGTGACCGAGTAACTCTTGGATCGAACGTAAGTCGGCGCCGTCGGCCAGTAAGTGCGTGGCGAACGCGTGACGGAAGGTGTGGGGATGCATTTCGGGATCGCCGGCGAGCGCGAACCCGCACCGCAATCAACGACCCTGAATGAATGGAGGCTGCCTCTGCTGAAGCTGCGACGTAATCCGATGGCGACTTCCAACATAGGCTCCAGCGTGTGATAGGGTAGCGGCGTGGCAATCAGCGGCGAGTGTCTGTTTGGATACCGGCGGTAGTGCCGCGCCCTCCCTGGCACGAAATTGTCGAAGAGATTCTGAGCGAGACAGTTATTTTGTTCGCTATTTTGGTTGCCGTTTGGGGGATTCGTATGGCGCTCAACTTTACGCTTGGACCGGGCGCAAAGTTATATGGGCTGATTCCCGTCGAGTGGATAACCGACACGGGAGACCTTGTTGCATTCCTGCGATACTTGTACTGGGTGGTACGTCGATGGTGGTAGCGCGATTGAAGCGGAAGCTCATATTGTATCTGCGACTGGTGTTTGGAGGAATGGCGGCGAGCGCACTC
>NZ_CAJCHS010000176.1 GCF_903970205.1 Nevskia soli
CGCTTCCACCTCGCCGGTGTTCTTATTGAGCGCGACAATGGAGGGTTCGTTGACAACGATTCCCTTCCCCTTGGCGAAAACAAGAGTGTTTGCAGTACCGAGATCGATGGCGAGGTCGGACGAGAAGAGGCTAAAGAGCGAGCGAAGATTCATGAATCGGACTGAGTGACGGGTTGGGCGGCGAGAGCTAAATCGAATCGTAGCACGGGGCTACGGACGTTCGGAGCTGTTGTCTCGTTGCTTTTCAGACAAGCGATTGACCGTACGTTACTGGTTCACAACCAAAGATGAAAAGGGACCGTACATCCCACTCCGAGCCCGACCGAAAGGGAGGGTCCTCCGCTGTCAGCCGCGTTGAGTTCTTTCGAAGGAGCCGCGACGCTAACGGACCGGTTACTACAAAACGAGCGCTAAGCAAGCCTTAACGTGTCTTAGACTACAGGCTTGCAGGAGGCCGCTTAAACGTGAAAGTAACGCTCGCATCTGCTTCATTAGTTTCGTCCTTGCTAAATGCCGGCTCGACATCTAAGGGACTCAGCAGTTCGGTAAACCTGTGAAACAGTAGCGGAAACTACCGCGCGTTCAGCCAAACCCGCGCGTCCTGCGAGTCCGCAAACGGCACCATCACGAGAGGTGGTCCCGATTTCGCCTCCACCTTATAAGCCTGGTGGCCCAACCAAGTAACCGGGATCGAGTCTACTGGCGTAACTGCCGGTTCCTTCTCGAGCGAAGCCGGCTCCGCCGTGCGGTTCAAGGAAGATTCCAGCGCCAGCACCTGCGGTCCGCGCCGGATCGCAACCGAATGCGGGTAACTCAGCCCACCTGAAATCAACTCCACCGTCATGTCCATCTGAATCTCAATCCGGTCATTTCCCTTCCACACCCGTTCAAGCGTCAGAAATTCACCGGGATGCCCTTCGAACTTAGTGCCATCCACCGTCGCTACATAGCTCTTCGTCCAGTCCGGCACACGAAGGTAGATAGGAAAAGCTCCTTTGACCAAAGGGTGTACCGTAAGTACCACGTGTCCGGTCAAAGGAAAGTCCGTGGCAGACTCGATCCTCGCCGGCGGACTATCCAACCGCCCCGGCGCATACTGTACGACCGCGATCCCGCCCGCGCGCTGTCCCCAGACCGTCTCCGGAATCAGTGAAATCCCGCGCGGTTCGCTCGATACGCAGCAACTAATCCCCGGCCCCGGCTGCTTTTTCCCATCCAGCGGAGTGAAGTAACAGATGTCGCCGTTGTGCGGATTCTGCGCGGCCAGTAACTGGTTGAACACCGTCCGTTCCAATTGATCCCCGAACTTCGCGTCCCCGGTTAGTCGCAGCAGTTCCAGGTTCAATTGCATCCACGTAACCGTCACGCACCCCTCGCCGACATTGTCTTTCTCCTCCGCGGGAAGTACGTCGTTATCGCGGAAGTGCTCGCTCGAACTCGCCGTCCCCGAGATATAGAGACGATGATCTACAATATCGCTCCACGCGATCAACACCGGCGTGAAGTAGCGCACTTCGCCGGTTACTCGATATAACTCCAGTAATCCCACCAGGTTCGAAAGCATCTCGTAAGCTTTGGCATTCGCGGTACGAAACACACTTCCGTTCGTCATCAGCGACGATATTATATGCGGACCATTGGCCTGCTCCCAGGCGCCCACCAGATAGAAACAAAAGTCCAGATACGCTCGCTCCCCGGTATAGCGATAGAGCGACACCATCGGCTCCAGCACGCTGGTCGCCGCCATTCCAACATGCGTTCCCGAGCGGATAATATCCCGCTGGCCTTCCCCGTTTCCGAAAGTACGAACCAGTAAGTCACCGATCTTCTTCGCCGTGCCCAGAGCCGCCGGGTCGCCCGTCACGCGATAATAGCTGAGCAGGCCGATCAGGTCGTACTTATGCACCCAGACATCCCAATTCGTCCATCGCTGGTCGTCCGTGTAAGTTCCCAGATAGCCGTCCGGAAGCTGCGCCGCGATCAGGCTATGCGCCACCCGGTCCATCAAAGTCTTCAGGCGCGCGTCGTGCGTCGACATCCACGTATTGGCCGCCGCATCCAGAAACTTCCCCGCATGTTCGCCGATCCATTCCTGCTCGCCCGGACGATGTTTGAATCCCGCCAGAATGGCCTGTTCGTTCACATGCAGCAGCCGCCCTTCCAGGTTGACGCGCATCCGTTCAGCCAAAAGTCCTTCTATCTGCTGGGATTCGAACGGCGCCGGAGTGAACTCATCCACAACTTTGTTCGTAACCATTTCATGCGCGGCGCCGAATAAAGTCATGGGAAGAAGCATAAGCGAAGGCAAGTTCATTTCGGTCAGTATAGTAACAGGATTCAGATGATAGGTGGAACCCATTGACGCGGCGCGACTTGTTCGGCTTCGCCGGACTTGCTGGATTCGCCGGTCTGGAAGCCTGCGGACGCCGCAAATCGCCGCGCTACCTGGGTTTTGCCCTGATCGCGAACCACGACGGGCGCAGCATTGCGTTCATCGATCTGAGCCGTTTCCAGCTTCTGAAGGAGATCCCGCTCGATGTCGCGCCGGATTGGATTTTCGCCTCCGGATCGCGCGCCCTGGTGGTAAGCGCGGCATCGGAGTCCGTAGCCGTGCTCGATCTCGATCGCGTCGCCGTTGCAGGCCGCATCCACGCGGCGGGCGTCCCGCAATCGGCTTGCCTGTCGCATGGCGTCGTCTGGATCGCCGTGCGCGATCCGCATGCTCTGATCGCAGTAGACCTTGCCTCCGGCGTTCGGCGCGCGCACATCCCGCTTCCGGCCCGCCCGGGAAGTATCGATGTGACCGGCGGCCAGGCCGCGATCTCGTTTCCCGACGCCCGGACCGTCGGCCGCGTCAATGTAACTACGGGAAAGCTCGCAGTCTCCCAGCCCCTCGCCGCCGCGCCGGGATTAGTCCGCTTTCGACCGGACGGAAAGACCCTGTTCGTCGCCAATAACAGCGCCTGCGCTCTCACCGTACTCGATGCCCTAAGTCTCAACTTTATGGTGGATCTGCCCCTGGCCGTCGCCCCCGAACATATCTGTTTCAATAGCGATGGCGGACAGATGTTCGTTACCGGGGCCGGAATGGACGCTGTCGCGATTGTAAGTCCCTATCAAACCGAAGTTAGTGAGACGATCCTCGCCGGGAGCGCTCCGGGGTCGATGGCCGCGACGTCCGCCGGTCCCCAATACCTGTTCATTTCCAATCCCACCTCGGGCGACGTGACCGTAGTCAACCTCGATACGCGCAAAGTCGTCGCTCAGATTCCGGTTGGCCAGCGTCCCGGCACGATCGCGCTAACTCCCGACAACGAGTACGCGCTCGTACTTAATGAGCAATCGGGCGACGTCGCCGTGATCCGGCTCATTACTATCCGCAACGCCAACCTAAGTTCCCGGCACTGGCGGACCGCGCCGCTTTTTACTATGATTCCAGTAGGACTGAAGCCGGTAAGCGCCGCGATTATCCCACGTCTAACCTAACTACAAATGACCGGTACCCTACAGCTCGAAAAGCGCTCGCCCCTTGCGAACACACACGGGAGATCCGCCCTTCTCTACTCCCTCTTGGCGCTCATCGCTTTGATGTCGTTCGCCTATCAGACCAGAGTCGCCGCCGACGTTTTCGACCAGGTCCTACACCCGACCGACCAATCGCGGCAACCATTCCAGATGTCAGCCGACCATTTCACCGTTAAAAGCGTTTCGCCCGAGGCTGAGGCAGCCGGGCTTCGTCCGGGCGATCGGGTCATGATGCTGGGCCACAGCGGGATCGCCGGCTTCAATGATATGTTCCGAAAAGTATCTAAGATGCGGCCCGGAGAAGAGATGCATGTCGAGGCCATGCGCGGCGGCCGCATGTTGTCTTTCGACGTCAAGCTCGTGCGTTCGCGTGAGCAGATCCATTACTTAGCCGACTCGGCCATTGGTTTGACGCTCGGCTTCCTGATGCCCTGGTTCTCTGTTCTGCTGGGCTTATATATCGCCTCGGTTCGCGTGCGTGACCCTCTGGCCTGGATCGTGCTCGGCGTCATGCTTTCTTTCACCGGCCTGGTTAATACAACGCCTTTCTTATGGAGTGATTGGATCCGCATCCCTGGAGAACTGTTTCACGTTCTCTTGGCTTCGTTATGGCCGGCTTTCATGTTCTTATTCGGCTACTACTTCCCGGAGCCGCCTGTCATAGAAAGGCGCTGGCCCTGGTTGAAATGGATTCTGGTCGGGCCGTTAGTGCTTCTCGCAATCGTCACGACGCCGCTGGAGGTCGGTGCGCTTGAGTACCTTCCGTCCGTCCAGCCATATATCAGCCGCCTTCGCATAAGTGCGGGGATTGAGCTTGTTTTTGCGATATCCGCCATCGCTCTCGGGCTGTTCTTCCTCGGCTGGAAAGGGTTCCGATCGCCGAATAAGGACGCGGGGCGCCGCATGCGTCTACTGTTCTGCGGCATGTTCGTCAGCCTCGCGCCGGTGTTAAGCATCATTAGTTACACGGCGATTCGCAATGTAGACTTCGAGTCCCTATCGCTATATGTAACCATCCCGTCCATCCTTCTTATCGTGCTGTTCCCGATTACTTTGGCGTACGTCATCCTGGTGAACCGTGCGATGGACGTGCGGGTCGTATTGCGTCAGAGTCTCCAGTACGCGTTCGCCCGCAGCGGAGTCGTTGTGCTGCGTATCCTGACTCTCGCGATCTTCGGAGTTACGGGTTACTGGTTGGCCACGGCTTACGCCCGTAATCTCGTCGCTCAGGTGATTCTGGCGCTCGTTCTGATTGGCCTCGTTCTGGCCGTCAACGTCACCATGCGGCGCCTGGGCCTCTGGGTCGACCGGCGCTTCTTTCGAGATCAATATGATGCCGAGCGCATCCTATCCGAGTTATCCGATCAGGTTAGTCGCATTCGCGAGCCGCAGCCGTTGGCGGAGACCGTCAGCGATAAGATTGCGGGCGCTCTGCATGTTTCCCGTGTCGCCTTCGTCTTGGAGAACAATGGGGACTTCGAAACGTGCCACGTTCTGGGATTCGACAATAATCCTCATATTCATTTTCCGAATGACTGCGGCTTGATCAAATTTCTGAACCGGTCGAAAGACCCGCAGCGCGTCTACTTTGACGATGACTCCTCATGGCTCTACCGTGCGCCCGGCATGGATGACGAGCAGCGCTCCCGTCTGGCCTACCTGGGTAGTGAGTTATTGCTTCCGCTGGCTACGCGCGATCACTTACTGGGTTTCATCTCAGCCGGACAAAAGCGCTCCGAGGAACCGTACTCTAAGTCGGACGTCCGGATGCTATCGTCCGTCGCCAACCAAGCCGGACTCGCACTGGAGAACGCGAAACTAACTACCGCAATCGCTTCCGAGATGGCCCAACGCGAGCGGCTGGCTCGTGAAGTCGAAATTGCGCGCGAGGTTCAGGAGCGTCTGTTCCCGCAGACGCTGCCGCCGATCCATGGTCTGGATTATGCAGGCTTCTGCCGCACGGCGCTCGGCGTGGGAGGAGACTACTATGATTTCCTCGCCCTTCCCGGCCATCAGCTCGGCTTCGCGGTGGGCGATGTTGCCGGCAAAGGTATCTCCGCCGCTCTCCTGATGGCGAGCTTGCAAGCCAGTTTGCGGGGCGAAACCTCTCACGGCACAACCGACCTTGCCGGCTTAATCGGCAATCTCAACAAACGCGTCTTCGAAGCTTCCACCAGTAACCGCTACGCCACGTTCTTCTATGGTCAATACACGCCGGAAACGCATCGCATCGACTATGTGAATGCCGGGCATAACCCGCCCATTCTGGTGCGGCGCAACGGCGCGGGATGGGAAGTATCGGAGTTAGCCGCCACCGGCACGGTCGTGGGACTCATCATGACGACGGAGTACGATCAAGCTTCGGTTCATCTATCTCCGGGCGACTATCTGGTCGCCTTCACGGACGGAATCAGCGAGGCCATGAACCACGACGATGAAGAGTGGGGCGAGGAGCGGCTCACCGAAACGATTCGCGCTTGTGCGGAGGCATCCCTAACCGCTAACGAGATGGTGAAGCGCATCCTAAGCGCCGCCGACACCTTCGTCGCCGGCGCCAAGCAGCACGACGATATGACCGTGGTTGTTCTGCGCGTCCAGGCGTAACCGGGAAACACCCTGGTTGGGACCAGTATGCTAATTATGGGGCCATGGTCACGATAAAGGAAGCGACCCGAAACGCGATCCAATTCGCGCTCGATTCCCTGGGGGAAAAACGCGCGCAAGGAATCCGGTTGGAAGAGATTAGCTCGGAGGTTATGGATGGCGCGGAGTATTGGATGATTACGTTGAGCATGATCGATTCTGAAGCCATGGAAAACCCGATCAACGCGCTCGGAGCAAGTTTTGGAGGACGAGCGAAGCGCGAGTACAAGATATTCGCCGTGGCAAAATCGACCGGTGAAGTAATGACCATGAGAATCAGAGAGTTCGCAACCAACTGAAGCCATGCTGGACACGGCAGCCCTGATCCGGAAACACAAAGGCCGCGGCGTTCTTGTCGATTCCAATTTATTGGTTCTTTTTCTTGTGGGTTCGGTGAACCGGAAGCGTGTTCAAGTTTTCAAACGAACCAGAGACTTCTCATTGGACGAGTTTGACGTTCTCAAGGCATTGATCTCGCACTTTGGCCTGCCCGTTATCGTCACACCGCACGTACTCAGTCAAGTAAGTGATCTCGCGGATTTGGACGGACCGGATTTCGGTTCGATTCGCATCGCGCTGAAAGAGCTAGTAGAGAACAGCCACGAACACTACGACCCGGCGAAGCTCTTGATCTCGAATCCGGTGTTTGATCGGCTTGGTTTAGCAGACGCGGGCATAGCCGTAGCCGCTTCACTGGGCAAAGTGATCTTGACTGTGGATCTGAACCTGCACATCGCGTTGGAGAAGCTGGGAATCGAGTCCATCAATTTTCGGCACGTAAGCCCCTTAGGTCTGTTCTAACAACCGCCGGCCGCGCCATCCCTTTCCGTGTTATCTTGAACGCCGGAAGGAGAACTCTTGGCTCTACTCGCATCCGTTTTCGTCGGAACCAGCGTCGACGGCTTCATCGCCCGGCTGGACGGAACTTTTGACTTCTTAGACGCAGGCGGCAGCGAACCCCACGGTTATGAAGAGTTCATGGCCACCGTGGACGCGTTAGTCATCGGCCGCAACACTTACGAAGTCGTCCTGGCATTCGGCGGTTGGGCGTATGGAAATAAGCCTGTCTTCGTCCTAAGCACTCATCCACTGGCCCCCGCCCCAGCGGAAGCTATAGTCGAACATATGTCCGGAGATCCCGCTGACATTGTTGCGCAACTTACCGCGCGCGGCATTCAACACATCTATGTGGATGGCGGCATCACGATTCAGCGCTTTCTTCGGGCGGGTCTGATCCAGCGGCTGATCATTACTCGCGTTCCCGTCCTGATCGGTTCAGGAATTCCGCTATTTGGCGCCCTGCCCCACGATATTCTTCTGAAGCATGTGGCGACACGGCAATACACAGGCGGATTAGTTCAGAGCGAATACACCGTGGGGGTTTAGCTCGCCTTCCCCCGCCGGTAAGGCTCCCGTATATACCTCTCCGACTCCTTAGCAGCCTCCGCCTCCGGCGCAAAAGCGATCGCCTGCTTATAATCCGCAATCGCCAGATCATGCTTATGCTGCAAGTCATGAATCTGCCCCTGCCGCATGTAAGCCAGCACACCGGTACTTAGATCCAGATCCTTCGGGTCCGACGTCACCTTCTTCATATTGGCCAACGCCGCATCCAGATCGTTGTACCAGAACTGAATATTGGCCTCCTGGTAGTAGATCTTTTCCCACGGAACCGCCGAAAAGCCAGCCGCGCCCGACTCCTTCAGCTCCGCGACGCGCTCGATCGCCGCCAGCGCTTCCTTCTTATTCCCAAGAGCGCTATACATCTGCGCCTTCTCAAACTCAAACAGATAGTCCCGCGGATACCTCCGCAATAAGTCATTCAGCAGCGGAATCGCATCCTTATAGCGCTGCTCGCGCCGGTACAAAACACACAGCACGATCTCCGCATCCACCCGGTTCCGCTCGCCCTTCTTCGCCACATCCTGGATCGTCCGCAGCCCGCCTTCCTTATCGCCGTGAAAGCCCATCAGAAACCCTAACGTTCGTAAGTGCCAGGGCAGACTCCCCACCACAAACTCATGGATTCCCTGAGTCAGCCGTGCATCGTAGTTACCCGGTTGGAGCGCGGTAACCCGGTTATGCATCTTACTCGCTTCCGTGGCGTCTCGCAGCGAATCCCGCCAGGCTTTTCGAACCAGGAAGTTATAGTTCGACCTAAGTCCGTAACTAACCCCCAAAGAATAGAGCGCGGTAACATCGTTGGGGTTCTTCTGCAGCGCCGCCTGCGCCATGGAGATCGCCCGATTCAGCTCGTAATCGAACCGCTTCTGCTCCTCGGGCGTGGGATTCATCTTCGGTTTCCGCAGAAACGAATCGACACCCGACACCAGTTCGCTTTCCAGCGCGCCGTTGCGCAGCATCTCCCGGTATAACAGCGCCTGCGCGATGTTGTTATGAATATCCGCGTCCTGCGGATACGCTTTCGATGCCGCCGCAAAGTCGGCCATCGCCGCGTCAAACTCCAGGTTATAGAAGTGGTCCCAACCCGACACCATGCGCGGATCGTCCGCTGCCTTGACCGCGCCGAAGGCAGCAACAGTGAGAACCAACCCGAGAGCGAGCGTAAGTCGTCGCATAGCCTCTATTGCGGGCGCCCCAAAGCGGAATCCAGATACGATTCTAACGTTCGAACAGCCCACGAAGCATGCTCCGCAACCACGGCGTCCGCGTGCGCCGTTAATTTCAAAAGCGGCTCCAACATACGCGCCGATCCGGAGTTTCCCATAGCAATCGCCACATTGCGCAGAAACCCGCGATAGCGCGCCCGTTCCACCGGAGTCGGCTTGAACATCGCTTGAAACTCGTCTTCGCTCAACCCGGCAAGGCGCTCGAGCGAAGGCGCGAAGTCCCCCGGAGCAAACACCCCAGCCTCCGTAACAGCCGCCCCGCGATTCCACGGGCAAACATCCTGGCAGATATCGCAGCCAAACACATGCCGCCCCATCCTGCCCCTCAACTCCTCGTCCACCTGCCCCCGCAACTCAATCGTCAGATACGAAATGCACAACCGCGAGTCAATCTCATACCGCCCATCCGGCGCCCCCACAATCGCCGCCGTCGGACACGCCTCAATGCACCGCGCACAATTCCCACACCGGTCCGCCGCCAACCTATCGTTGGGCAACAAAGGCAAGCTCGTAATCAACTCCCCCAGAAAAAACCACGAACCCCGCGCCTGATTGATCAAACAGGTATTCTTCCCGATCCACCCCAGCCCCGCATCCCGCGCCAGCGACCGCTCCAGCACCGGCGCCGTGTCCACGCAAATCTTCCACTCAAACGGACCGCAAAGACGCTCCAACGCCCCCGCCAACTCCGACAAAGCCGCCCGCAAAACCCGGTGATAATCCTCGCCCCACGCATAACGCGCAATCCACCCGCGCTCGGTATCGGTGAACTCCGTCGAATACGGCTCGGGCCCGTTGTACAACTTCCCCACACAGATCACCGACCGCGCCGGCGGCAACAGCTCGCGCACATCCGCCCGCAGCGCCGCGCGATGATCCGTCAGGTATCCCATGCGCCCGGCGTAACCGCGCTCCACCCACCCCGCGAAGCGCCCGAAATCCGCCACCGGACCAATGCCCGCAACGCCCGCCAGTTCACACCCCGCGGCCGCCGCCAGCGCCTCGATCTCCGCACCCGTCGGAATGGCCAAACCTTGTAACATCTATCACTTCCAAGTCTACCCGCACCCGATTTCCGCAGCCCGCTCAGCACCCGTTCAGTCCCAAAGAGCAGCCATTCCATCGGAAATACGACCGTTCAAGGCAACGCGCTAGAGCTTCGCACCCCGCCCTTACTATCTTGGAGTGTTGCACCGGAATCACAGCCGTAACAAACCGACGCGTTTTCAGGAGACGAAACACAACGATGCCTAAACCCATAAAATACGCGGAGAAAGCAGTCTCCGTCGCAGCGAATGCGGCATGGCAGGTCTTTGACCGCCTCAATCAGATCAATCAGGAGCCTTCGTTCACCCCTAAGTGGTCGGACAAGCCCATCCTCAAGTCTTACCAGAAGACCAAGCCGCCCCTCGGCTGGCCGCGCACCACAGACTCCCTTTGCCCGCGCTGCGTCCCCGACATCCGCAATCAGATCCTCGACGGCAAGCTGCCGGTCGAGATCCTCAAAAACGAGAAAGTCGGCGAAATCAAAGCGCAGATCATCGAGCGCGACGGCCATATCCTGATGGTGAAGGATTGCCCGATCCATGGCCACTTCGAAGACCTCATGGCGATCGACCCGGCCTTCTTCAAGCACCTCGAAGATGTATTCCCGGGCCGCGACATCGCCGCGCATAACGACGAGAAGCTCCACGACCACGGCACCAGCACCATCAAGCACGGCCGCGGTTCCGTTCTCACCGTCGATCTCACGAACCGCTGCAACATGATGTGCGATCCCTGCTTCATGGACGCGAACCAGGTTGGCTTCGTTCACGAACTGACGTGGGAAGACATTCAGACGCTGCTGGATAACGCGATCTCGATTAAGCCGCGCCGTCAGATGTCGGTGCAGTTCTCGGGCGGTGAGCCGACCATTTCGCCGTACTTCCTCGACGCCGTACGCTACGCGCGCAAGGTCGGCTATAACAGCGTGCAGGCCGCGACAAACGGGATTGAATTCGCCAAGAGCCCGGAGTTCTGCAAGGCCGCGGCCGAAGCCGGTCTGCGCTATGCCTACCTCCAGTTCGATGGCATCGGCAACGAAGCGAACTCGCATCGCGCCGTCGGCAACCTCTTCGATGTGAAGCTCCGCGCCATCGAAAATCTCTGGTCGAACGGCGTTGACATTGTTCCGGTCATCACCGTCATCAACGGAATCAACAATGAGCAGGTCGGCGCGGTGGTTCGCTTCGCCCTCGATAATCCCAAGAAGATTCCGTTCCTCTCGTTCCAGCCCGTCTCCTTCACCGGCCGCGACGAAGCCGTGACTGACGATCGTCGCAACGCGCAGCGCTACACGTTGTCGCATTTGGCGCACGATGTGAAAGATCAGACCGGCATCGGCGAACCCGTCCGCGACTGGTTCCCGATCTCGTTCATGAGCACATTCTCCGACTTCGCCGACCTCATCCACGGTCCCGCGGCCGATTGGGGTCAACTCTCCTGCGGCTGCCATCCCAACTGCGGCATCGGCATGGCTGTCATGTGCGACAAAGAAACTAAGGAATACGTCCCGGTGACGGCGTTCCTCAACGCCGGCCGCCTGGCGAAGGACATTCAGCGCATCACCGACGCCGGCCGCGGCAAGGTGCTGTCGAGCATCGGCATCGCGCTCTCGCTCATGCGCAATTACGATTCGTTCCGCGCCCCTACGCACTTCAAAGTTACGGACATGCTGGAGAAGTTCGATAAGTGCTTCGGCCTGACCAAGCGCGACTACGGGAAGGTTACCGGCGACCGCACCATGGCCGACATCGAAAAGCGCCGTAAGGATCGCTGGAACTTCCTATTTATCGCGGGCATGTGGTTCCAGGATCTCTTCAATTACGATTTCCGCCGCACCGAGCAATGCATCATTCCTTACGCCACGCAGGAAGGCGAGATCAGCTTCTGCGCCTATAACACCGGCGTCGGATGGCGCAACATCATCGAGAAGATGCACATGACGGCGACTCTGACGAAGTGGTACGAAGAGAAGGGCCGCCACGAGATCTTCGCCGGCGGCAAGAAGGTCGGCTTACAAGCCGCGGATCACTCGCTCATTCTGCGCGACGACGACGTCTACCGCCATCGCCAGACCGATCTGGACGAGAAGGGCATCGCCAAGACCGCGCGTGAAGAGAAGACCCGCAAGCGCGACGAAGCCCTCAAGCAAAAAGCCGAAGATGCCCGCATGATGAAGCTCTACAAGGAGCATGTGCTTGGCGAGAAACCGCCGCAGGAAGGCTTCGTCCCGCTCGGTAACCTGATCGCGACCGCGCCTGCTGCTAAGGAAGAAGCCCGCGAAGAAGTCGGTAGCTTCGGCGACTAACTAACAGC
>NZ_CAJCHS010000177.1 GCF_903970205.1 Nevskia soli
CCTTCTGCACCTCCGGTCCGCTAACGCGATACGACTTAGTCTCGTTGTCGAGTTGAAAACCGATTACCGCAGACTCATCCTTCACATGCTCCACGAGGTGTCGAATCACGCGCTCCGCATAGAAGCGGAAGTGGCTGTTTGTGATGTCCATGTTTTGACGAGTGCCATATAGGTTCTGCCCGCCAGCAGTTATAGCCAGAACATCCGGATGTTCCCGCGCGAGCCAGGTCGGGATGGCGTAAGTCGGAGTACCAACAATGACATGAATCCCGGCCCCGGACATAGCTTTGATGACGCGGTCGACATGCGAGTAGTCGAACGCGCCGTCACGCGGCTCCAGTGTTCCCCAGGTAGATTCAGCAATGCGGACGACATTGATGCCGGCAGCTTTCATCATCCGCACGTCTTCCTGCAGGCGATCGTAAGGCGCATATTCCTCGTAGTAGGCCGCGCCGTACAAGATCGTATCTGCGCCGGTTAGTGTCGTAGAGTTCAGCAGCAGCAATGCCGCCGAGGCGCTCACGACCCCGATGCACCTGATCACGGAACAGCCCCCAGCTTTTCGCATGCGTACATTGTATGGGTCCACCGAAATCCCGGCGTCAATCGCCAGACCTCACTCCGAGCCCGACCGAAAGGGAGGGTCCGCCCTGAGACAACTCCCGCCCTTGTTACACTCAAGTCAGGTCCCATGCCGCTGTACGAATACCATTGCGATCACTGCGGTAAACGCTTCGAAGTCCTGCAAAAGTTCTCCGACGCTCCGCTCACCACGCACGCTGAATGCGGAGGAGGCCCCGTCGAAAAGCTCATATCCACCTCCTCGTTCCAGCTCAAAGGCAGCGGATGGTACGTCAACGACTACGGCAAGGGAAGCGGCAACGGCGAAGCCAAAGCCGAAGCTAAAGCCGAAGCGAAGGGCAAGTCCGACTCCGACTCGAAGTCCGATTCCAGCTCAGACTCGAAGCCGAAGACGGAAACCAAGTCCGAGTCGAAATCGGATTCATCGTCCTCCGCCAGCTCAACGCCGGCGGCGTCCTCAACCGGCAAGTCCGATAAATCCTAGTAGCTCAGTCCGTAACCCAGCGGGAACATCGTCTGATAGCCGGGGTCTCCGCGGCGCAGCGACGTTGAACTCGCCTTCGGCCAGGTGAACGACAGTTTGCCTTGCGGCTTCGCATCGCCGAAGAGCACATCGGTCACTCCAGCGCCCTCCGTGCCCGGCAGCCACGCCGCCACCCACGCATCCGCCTGTCCAATAGCATCGTCGATCAGAAGCGGCCGTCCGGAAATCAGCACAACCGCGACCGGAATCCCCGCTTTCTTCATGTTCGCGAGCGCCTTGCGGTCATCCGCATCCAGCCGCAACTGCGCAATCGTACGGTCGCCGAACATCTCCGCATAAGGCTTCTCGCCGATCACCAGCACGCCCACATCGGCGCCTTCCGCTCCGGTTCCGTCAACCGAATAGGTGACCTGCGTCGCCGGGCTCACCGCTTTCGTCATCGCCTGACGGATCGTCGTTCCCGTGGTAGGCGTGCCGCTCTGCCCTTGCCATGTGATCGTCCAGCCGCCGCACTGATTCCCCAGGTCGTCCGCATTCTTGCCCGCGATGTGGATGCGCTTCGCCGTCTTCGATAGCGGCAGCACATGGTTGTCATTCTTCAAAAGCACCAGCGATTCCTGAACGGCCTGCCGCGCCACCGCGCGATGTTCCGCCGACCCGAAATCCTTCTGCAGGGTGCGATCCGCCATCACCGACGGGTTCGGCGCCAGCAATCCCATCGCGGCTTTCACGCGCAGAATCCGCAGCACCGCGTCATCGATGCGTGTCATCGGCACCGTCCCGTCGGTCACCAGCTTCTTCAGATCGTTGAAGAACTCCACATAGCGCTCCGGAATCATGAACATGTCCATCCCGGCCATGACGGATTGCCGGATCTTCTCGGTATACGTCGCGCCGGGGATCTCATCGATCGCGTTGTAATCCGAAATCAGGAAGCCCTGGAATCCCATCTGGTCCTTCAACAGGTCGGTCAGCAGATGCTTATGCGCCGAGCACCGAATGCCGTTCCAACTGCTATAGCTGGGCATGATGGTTCCCGCGCCCGCGCGAATGGCGCTGGCATACTGCGTCAGAAAGAGCCGTTTGAATTCGGCATCGTCCATCACGACGTTGCCGTGATCCATCTTGCCGTTGAGACCGGTTCCCCACAGCGTGCCGCCGTCTCCCGCCGCGTGTTTCGCGCACGCGAGCACTTGCCTCGGCCCGGTTAGATCGCTGCCCTGTAAGCCGCGCACCGCTGCTTCGCCGAGCGGCGTCACGATCTCCGGAGTCTCGCCAAAACCTTCGTAGCTGCGGCCCCATCGGATATCCTGCGGCGCCGCGATGCACGGTGAGAAGGCCCACTGGATTCCCGTCGCGCGCGTTTCATCCGCCACGATGGCCGAGATCTTCTCCACCAGCGCCGCATCGCGCGTGGCGCCCAGCCCGATGTTATGCGGGAAGATCACCGCGCCTTCCAGGTTGCTGTTTCCATGCACCGAATCGATCCCATACAGCAGCGGAATCTTCAATCGCGTCTGCATGGCGCGCCCCTGCAGCTTGTTGTAGAGGTTCGTCCACGACTGCAGATCGTTGCCCGTGGCCGGGTCCGAATCGCCGCCGCTCAGGATCGATCCGAAGTGATACGTCTCGATCTCGTCAATACTCTTGAGGAACTTCTGATCCGGCTGCAGCATCTGTCCGATCTTTTCGTCGAGCGTCATCTTGCTCATCACGGCGCGCGCTTGCGGGTCGTACTGCGCGTAATCGGCGGGTCCTGCTGCATTCATAATGAAAGCCGCGCACAGGGCGGCGATAGCGATTCGGTGGAGGCACATCAGTAAGCAGTGTAATCGAGCGATATAATCCGGACACATGGCTACCCGGCGTCATTTCCTAAAAGCTGCGGCAGGAGCGTCACTCGCCGCAGGTATTGCTCAAGCGCAGCGCACGATCTCCGCGAACGACAACGTGCAGATCGCGCTCATCGGCTGCGGAGGCATGGGTTCGGGCGACGTCGAATCTTCGTTGAGGGTTGGCGGCACGAAGTTAGTCGCCGTCTCGGACGTTTACGATGGCCGCCTTACTCACGCGAAGGAGCGCTGGGGCAACGACGTCTTCACCACGCGCCATTACGAAGAAGTGCTGGCGCGTCCGGATGTCGACGCCGTCATTATCGGGACGCCGGATCACTGGCACGACATCATCTCGATCGCCGCCATGAACGCGGGGAAGGACGTCTACTGCGAGAAGCCGATGGTGCAGCAGATCCCGTTCGGTCCGCCGGTGATCGAAGCGCAGAAGAAGACCGGCCGCATCATGCAGGTGGGCAGCCAGCGCGTGAGTTCGATTGTCTACAAGAAAGCGCAAGAGCTGATGAAGCAGGGTGCGATCGGCGAGTTCAACATGGTGGAGGCGTGGTGGGATCGCAATTCCGCCATCGGCGCGTGGCAGTATTCGATTCCGCCCGACGCGTCGACCGAGACCATTGACTGGCCGCGTTTCGAAGGCCGCGCGCCCAAGCACGAGTTCGATTCCAGGCGCGTCTTCCGCTGGCGCAATTACCGGGACTACGGAACCGGAGTGGCGGGCGATCTGTTCGTACATTTGTTCAGCGGGATGCACTTCGTGACCGAATCGATCGGACCTTCGCGCGTGTATTCGACGGGCGGCATCCGCTTTTGGCGCGATGGGCGCGACGTTCCCGACCTGCTCCTCGCCGTCTGCGACTACGAGAAGACGGACACGCATCCGGCCTTCAATCTTTCACTGCGCGTCAACTTCGAAGATGGATCGAGCGAGAACTCCGGCTTCCGCTTCATCGGTTCGGACGGGATCCTGACGATCGATCGCGGCGTCACCATCACGCGCGCGCCGCGGGAAAGCGAACCCGGGTTCACGATCGATACCTTCGCGAATGCAACACA
>NZ_CAJCHS010000178.1 GCF_903970205.1 Nevskia soli
GATCGACCTCGTGATCGAAGCGGGGTCTACCGTGGCAATCGTGGGCCGCACAGGCAGCGGCAAAACAACTCTGGTGAACCTGATTCCGCGTCTAATGGATCCCGGCTCTGGAACCGTCCGCGTGGACGGTATCGATGTGAAAGACTGCGATCCTTCGGACTTGCGGCACTTGATCGGGATGGTCCCGCAGGAGACGTTCCTCTTCAGCGCGACCATCGCCGAAAACATCGCGTTCGGAGTGGAAGACGCCAGCATGGACGCTGGCATGCAGGCGATCCGACAGGCCGCGGAACTGGCCGGTATCGCTTCCGATATCGAAGCGTTCCCCAACGGATACGAGACCATCGTCGGCGAGCGCGGGTTGACCCTTTCCGGCGGTCAGAAACAACGAACGGCAATCGCCCGCGCGCTGATCCGGCAGCCCCGAGTCTTGATCCTCGATGATGCGTTGTCGAGCGTCGACACGTTGACCGAGGACCGGATCCTCAGCAGCTTGACACACGTGGTAAAGGGCCGCACGGTGATACTGATCTCGCACCGCGTTTCAACGGTGAGAGGCGCGGATGAGATCATCGTGCTCGATCGCGGCAAAGTGGTGGAGCGCGGCACTCATGAACAACTGGTGGCACGCGACGGCTATTACGCGAGCCTTGCCCAGCGGCAAACGCTGGAAGAAGCACTGGAAGCAATCTGAATCTATTGAAGCAGTTGCTCGAGGCTACCCGCTTCTAAGATCCGGAGGCTGAGTGCTTCCAGGTCTTCGGGCGTTTGGTGTGGCGGAATGACGCCAAACCGCCTCTGGAGCAGTCGCCTCCGGATGGTCAACTCCCCAAGTGAAGGTTTGGGCCTACTGAAGCAGTTGCTCGATGCTGCCGGCGTCTAATATCCGGACACTGAGTGCTTCCAGGTCTTCGACCCCTTGGCGGCTGAGCCGCTCCTCCGCCCATTGCGGAATGGGGCCGAACCGCCTGCGGAGTAGACGCCTCAGGATGGTCAGTTCGCCTTCCAGTTTGCCTTCCAGTTTGCCTTCCAGTTTGCCTTCCAGTTTGCCTTCCAGTTTGCCTTCCAATTTGCCTTCCAGTTTGCCCTTAAGTTCGCCTTTGAGTTCGCCTTCCTCAAGACCGCGCTTGTATCCCGGGCCTAGGACCGCATTGTTCATGATAAGTTCGCGAAGATCATCCATTCGTTGAATCCCTTCTTGCACGGCTTTGTCCAGCTTCCGTAAGCCCGCTAAAATCGACAACTGCTCAATCGCCTGCTCCCGCTTTGTCTCGTCGAGCGTTGCGATCTTGCGAAGAATCCGGTCGATCGCGCTTCGCTGGTCCCGCAAACGAGTCAGGATCGCTAGTACATTATCGCCCACATGGTCGCTAGCCAGTAGCGCTTCGCCATCGAGATCGCGCAGATCGATCACCTCGAAACTAAACGCAAAGCGGGGACCCTCCAGACTGGTTTCCATGCGAAGATCCGGCTCTCCCGCATAGAGCACGATCTGCCGGGCAAAGGTACGGTAGATGCGGAAGATCGCCAGCGCGTATTCCGCCATTCGCCGCGGCATTTCCGCATCGTTACTGACCTGCAATTCCAGATGCAAGAGGCTGCCATCGTGGGTTTCTCCCAGCAAGTCCAGCCGGGGATTCGCGACTTTCGGCAATTCAATGTCGAGCCACGTTTCGATCGATAGCCCCGTCGCGGTATAAACGGCGCGTCCGGCGGTGTCCCGCAGCAGCGCCTTCAACGTCACATCATAGGTCTGCGCCATCGGGCTTCTCTATTGTCGTTGGTGGAACTGCGATAGCTAAATACCACGCCCTTTTTCGTCAAAATACGCAATAATGAACCTACCTTGATAGCGAGCATACTCATCGTGGACGATGAACCGGCCATCCGGGAGTTATGCGCGGCCATTCTCACTCAATGCGGATATCGCTGTGAGATGGCCGGTTCGGGAGCCGAGGGGCTGGAGAGGTTTGCATCCGCCCAAGGCGAGTTCGATCTGATTCTCTCCGATGTCGTGATGCCGGACATTAGCGGTCCGGAGATGGTGCGGCGCATGGAGATTATCCGGCCGGATATACGCTCGGTCTACATGTCGGGTTTTCCGGATGCCTCTTTCCCGCCGTCCAAAAAGCGGTCTCCTGTTATCAAGAAGCCCTTCACGACGGACCAACTGACGACTACCATCCGTCAAACGCTGGTCAGGTGATCCGGCCGTGGCGGTCGATACGTAACCGCCTTCCGCGCCACTCTACGGTATTGCCAAACAGGGCGGCCAACCAGACGGCGAACCCAAAAAGATCGCGGAACGGCATCCACCAGAACCAGGCCAGGGATTCGGCATCGCGTAGAACCAAACCGGCAATTGCCAGACCGCAGATCACGCGCACCGCATAGCAGTAGATGGCGACTTCGATGTTGCCTGCGGCAGCAGCGAGCAGGGCCCACGTGAGCGTGAACGTGATTGCGTAACCGAGATGGCCCCCAGGGCGGGAGACGCGGATGGTTCGCGCCCAGCGGAGTTGATGCGACCCGACAGCCCGCCAGTCTCCGCGGCCCAGCCATGTCGCTACCACTGGAGCGCCTAACTCGACTCGCAGCCTGAGGTTCGTTAGTCTTTTGCCGAGCTGATAATCATCGCCGAGGTAATCGGAAATAGCGGCAAATCCTCCGGCGCGATCTAAGTCTGCGGCGCGGAAGGCGAGAGTGGAACCCATGGCGAATTCGTTGACCCCGATCAGGCGCGCGAGGAGCACGCTGGGCGCAAACTCGGTAGCGATCCCAAGGGCCTCGGAGCGCGTCGCGAATGATCCGCCTGCACCGCGGTAGAGACACGTGATCAAACCGATCTTGCCGTCAGCCAGTGGCGCAATGACCTGCCGGAGATAGCTCGGCTCAACGAGGATGTCGCTATCGTTCACCAGCAGATATGGATGGCGCGCTCGCTTCGCGAGTTGATCGAGGACGCCTACCTTCGGGTTCGCTGCGGTCGTTTCGACATCGATGACGCGGATCGGGATCGAGGGGTGCGATCGGGCCAAAGCTTCGATCATTTCGCGCGCGCGATCGTTCGGATCGGTCAGGCCGAAGAGAATTTCGAAGTCCGGGTAGTCCTGAAGGGCATGCGACTCGATTGCGGCGGCGAAGCGCTCGTCGGCGCCCCGGACTGGCTTGAGGATAGAGACAGGCGGCGTGAATTGAGGGTATCGACGGCGGAGCAGATGGCGCACGCCGGCGATGAGCGTGAGTAATTGGTAGGCAGCTGAGGCGAGTGCCGGAATCGCGAACAGGTTCACGCGAGAAGGGCAACGCCGCAAGCAACCAGGCCAGCGCCGGCCCAACGTTTCCAATCAACGTGTTCTTTGAGGACGATCCGCGCGAGTACTGTCTCAAAGACAAGACTGCACGCAGTCGCCGGGACCGCGAAACTCAGGTCTGCGACTGAGACCAGGGCCATGAAGCTGAAGAAAGAGATCGCCATCGCGATCACCGATAGGACCACCCAGCCGTTGCGGGCGAGAGCAGAGAACGTACGGCCTAAAGCGCCGGGATTAAACTCGTGCAGCTCGCCGTGTTGGCGCATCCCGAGGGCTTGGAAGAGATAGCCGGCCGTCGTCGCGGCGACGATGATACCGACTAGAGACCACTTCAGGAACATACCAACTCCTTGGCGGGTTCTACTGTCTTCCTGCGGCGAACGCCTGTGCGGCTCACAAGAAGGACTCCGAGAACAA
>NZ_CAJCHS010000179.1 GCF_903970205.1 Nevskia soli
CTCGGACGCAAGTGATAATGACTCGCGAGAGGATGAGACTGCCATTGTGGGCTCAACAACCTCTCACCGCTCTTTCGTCGATAGTGCGTACGGTCAGGTTTACATCTACGCTGGGGGGAAAATTCCGGCCGGCACGCATGTGATTGGCTTTCGCTTTCGATTCGATGAAACGAATCTCGGCAACACCTCCGGCTACATCACCCCTTTTCTTCTCGAAGAGACGTCCGCTGGGATTTACACCGTCATCGGAATCGGAGCAGGATACGAAGTTCAACAACATCAAGAGCCGCAAATGATACCCTTCACAATCATTCAAGGAGTTTCAATTCCAACGAACACGCGATGCACATTTGGGTATGTCAATGCGCTGGTTGACGCGAACGGCGTACCCACAGTGGTAAGCCCCGGAACTGTAGATTGGGACCACCCAATCGACCCCGGTCAAGGGGTTGGCGGCCCAGCGACATCAAATGCTTGGGGCGCTACGAACGTTCCAAGTCTGGTTGTAACCCTGGGGACGACGTTCGGAAGGCCGACGGCCACTTACCCTTTTGTTCAGCTTCGAACGTACTCTGCATTCATGGACGGGGTGTACGGTCGATAAAATCAATCTCGTTTGGATGGAAGCGGGCTTGGGTTTGAGTGCGGCGGCTGCCTATGCGTCCGGAGCGTTCGTCGAATCGCGCGACGTCAACTCCGGTCTGTTCGGCCCCATCATCGGCACCGGGAACGGTTGCGCGAGACCGGCCAGACCGTCGTTGCGAACATGATGCGGACCGACACCGTGAATCTAGGGTCGATGATGATCATGGTTGCGGATATGATCCCTCCCAGCGCGGGGACCTGGCTCTGCCACTGCCATGTCAACAACCACTTCGAAGGCGGAATGTACGCGCGGTTTACGGTTACTCCTTAAAGCGCAGCGAGCGGACACAGACAAGTCGTCCTTGCGGGGTGAGCATGGAAGTGCTGACAGAATTCGAACGGCTACGATGGAGACGGGGCCAAAGAACATGGCTGATCTAGATTGGGCACAGTGTCCGATAGTGGAAAGCATTCCCGGCAAAGTCAGCGGCGCATGGGTGCTGCGCGGAACCAGAACGCCGGTTAAAGTTCTGTTCGAAAACCTTCAAGCTGGTTTGAGCATCGACGAAGTGATCGAACAGTTCCCAGTAAATCGCGAGCAAATCGAGAGCTTAATGGCGTTCGTGGCGCGTTCTCTAGACAAGCCACCCCGCTATGGATAGAAAGGAGCGCCGATGCGCATCCTCTTCGACAACGGCACGCCGCGAGGACTTGCGCGTCTCCTAAGGGGACATGCGGTGGAAGAAGCGCGAGCGCGAGGATGGGAAGAACTCGCCAACGGCGAATTGATCGAAGCTGCCGAGCAAGCTGGTTTCGACGTGCTGCTCACGACGGACAAAAACATCCGGCATCAGCAAAACTTGAAGGCTCGAAAGATCGCTCTCGTGGTGCTTGAGCATTCTCAGTGGCCCATGGTAAAACTCGTAGCCGAAGCAATCGTGGCGGCCGTCAACGCGGCGCAGCCCGGCAGCTATGCCGAGGTCGAAGTCCCTTTCAAGCAGTAGTGCTTCTCCCGCAGGCGCTATCGGGCGCCGAGGCGAATCATGTTTCTATCCGGGCTCGTGCACGCGTTGCCGCCGTCATTTCACTCGCGTTAGCGGCGCTCTCCGCGCAATCGCCCGCGAGAGAAATTCGACCGGCCCGCCTTTCGTGCTCACCGACTTCACGTTAACCGTGACGACCGTTATCGGAACTCGCTCAATTTTCGCGAAGCCGCAGAAGACGGTGCTGAGCCACGTCGACAATGCATTCGTTCCGGGAGAAACCTACACGATCGCGGTAACGGGTCGCGGCGATACCTATTTGATTTACATCAACGGCGCAACCACGCCGCTGGCAACCCTCGGGAACAGCGACTACCCGCAAGGACAAGTCGGGTTGTACGACGATCAACCGAACACGATTACCGGCAGCGGCCTCGACGGTCGATTTCACTGTCACCGCGCCTTAACACGTCCCCGCCGGATTCCTCTCAACAAAATTTGCATTCGTCTTGTAGACCTGCTACAGTAACGGGTATTGGCAACGGTTTCGCCCGGTTTGGCAGCCGGACTGGTGACCACACAGTTTAATTCCTGGTCAGTTTGCTTTCGAAGCAATGCTGAGCGCACTGTTTTCGTGCGCCTTTTTGCGTTTCCGGCGCATCAGTATAGCTGCGCTCCCGGAAATACCCAGTCCTCGGCGAGCTTTTGCCGGAGATGCGCCCGTTTGAGCGCCCATTTTAGGGTGTGTCGCTCATCGATTTCAGCTAGTTTCAGTCGCCCGCTTTCGAAAACCCCCGTCGAAGCGCGCGTAGTACCCCATCTCCCGGTGGTTCGTTCGGGTTTTAGCCCCGTTCGCCCGCCAGTTACACCAGCAATTCCCTGGACAAGAGCCTAGCGCCACGAGCCTAGCGCCCGCTGGTCCAAGTCCGTTTGTGCCCCGTTTTTAAAAGGCTCCGCAGGAGTTTTTGAAGAGAATGACGAATCAGCTAGAAACCACGCCCGAGCGAGTCGATTTTTCCAAGATCAAGACGTCGATCCCCATTCCGAACCTCATCGAGGTCCAGAAGAAGTCCTACGAGAAGTTTCTCCAGATGGACCTGCTGCCCAATGAGCGCGATGACGCCGGTCTGCAGACGGTCTTCAGCTCGGTTTTTCCCATTTCCGATTTCCGCGGCGTTAGCCAGCTCGAATTTGTCGATTATTCCATCGGCAACTGGGAGTGCAAGTGCGGAAACCTCAAAGGTCTCCACCACCTTCGTTCCACCTGCCGCCAGTGCGGCGCCACCATCAAGACCGATCCGTTCCATCCCGGCGACGTTCTGTGCCACGTTTGCGGAACATTCAACAAAAACATCGTTACGTTTTGCAATAAGTGCGGCGACCCGGTCGGTTTGCAGCTGAAGTACGACATGGTCGAGTGCCAGGAGCGCGGCATGACGTACGCCGCTCCGCTCAAAGTCACATCCGCCTCACCGTTTACTCGAAGGACCCCGACACGGGCGTCAAGAGCGTTCGCGACATTAAGGAGCAGGAAGTCTTCTTCGGCGAAATTCCGCTGATGACGGACAACGGCACCTTCATTATTAATGGCACCGAGCGCGTCATCGTGAGTCAGCTGCATCGTTCGCCCGGCGTTTTCTTCGAAAAGGTCCTGGCGCAGAACTACTTCCTGGGCAAGATCATTCCGTACCGCGGAAGCTGGGTCGAGTTCGAATACGACAACAAGAACCTCTTATATGTCCGCATCGACCGCAAACGCAAGTTTTACGGCTCCGTGTTTCTGCGCGCCCTCGGTTTCAAGACCGACGAGGCGATTCTGCGCACGTTCTACCGCATTTCGAAGATCGACATCAATGACGGCAAGCTTTATTGGAATTCGCTCGATGCCGAAGGCAAGCTCGACAAGAATCTCGAAGGCCTGAAGCTCTCGCACGCCGTCACCGACAAGGCCGGCGAAACGGTGGTGGGTCAGGGCAAGAAGATCACGGGCTCTTTCAAGCGCGAAATCGAGAAGCATAAGATTTCCGTCATCGAGGTCGCCGCCAACGATCTGGAAGGCGCGTTTGTCGCCGCCGACATCGTCGATATGAACACCGGCGAGGTCATGCTGGACGCCAACCATGAGCTCACCACCACCAAGATCAGCCAGCTGATCGACAACGGCATCACCAGCTTCGAAGTGTTTTTCCCGGAGCGCGACGATGTCGGCACGGTCATCTCCGCAACCTTAAAGAAAGATCCGGTCAAGCTCGAGAAAGACTCGCTGATCGAGATCTACCGCAAGCTGCGTCCCGGCGATCCGCCCACTGTCGACACCGCGACCCAGCTCTTCCAGGGCATGTTCTTCGACCCCCGGAAGTACGATTTCTCGCGCGTCGGCCGCATGAAGTTCAATATCAAGCTGCACGATCGCGCGGACGCCACGCCGCTCGATAACCGCACGCTGACCCAGAAAGACTTCATCGACACGATCACCTACCTGCTCAAGTTGCGCAAGGGCCAGGGATCGGTGGATGACATCGATCACCTCGGAAACCGCCGCGTACGCGCGGTCGGTGAGCTGCTCGAAAATCAGTTCCGCATCGGTCTGGTCCGTATGGAACGCGCCATCAAGGAAAAGATGAGCGTCTACCAGGAAATGTCGACGGCCATGCCGCATGACCTGGTCAACGCCAAGCCGGTGATGGCGGCGATCCGCGAGTTCTTCGGCTCCAGCCAGCTCTCGCAGTTCATGGATCAAACCAATCCGCTCTCCGAGATCACGCACAAACGCCGCCTTTCGGCTCTTGGACCGGGCGGGCTTTCCCGTGAACGAGCCGGCTTTGAAGTCCGCGACGTTCACCCCACGCACTACGGCCGCATCTGCCCGATTGAAACGCCGGAAGGCCCGAACATCGGCCTCATTTCGTCGCTCTCGTGTTTCGCGCGTATCAACGATTACGGCTTCATCGAGAGCCCCTATCGCCGCGTGATCGACGGCGCGGTGGTCGACGAAATCCGCATCCTGAACCCCGGGGACACGCCTTCGAAGGTGAACGACGTCATGACTCGTTCGCAAGTCAACGAAGCCAACGAAAAGCTTTCCGCCGGTAAGCAAACGGCGGAGTTCGAAGCGCACTGCGAATACCTTTCGGCATGGGAAGAAGACAAGTACATCATTGCCCAGGCGAACGTTCACCTGGACGACGATGGCCGCATTGTTCCCGATTTTGCCAACGCGCGCCAGGCCGGCAACTTCGTCCTGAAGCATCGCGATGAAATTCAGTACATCGACGTTTCGCCGAAACAGCTCGTCTCGGTGGCCGCCAGTTTGATTCCGTTCCTCGAGAACGACGACGCCAACCGCGCGCTCATGGGTTCCAACATGCAGCGCCAGGCGGTTCCGCTGCTGCGCGCCGACGCGCCTTATGTCGGTACCGGCATGGAGCTGGTCACGGCCCGCGATTCGGGCGCGGTGGTTCTCTGCAAACGCTCGGGCATCGTCGATTCGGTCGATTCCGAACGCATCATCGTTCGCGTGGAAGGTACCGCGCATGAAGGGCAGCTTTCGCGCGAAGTCGGCGCCGATATCTACACGCTCACCAAGTTCAAGCGTTCCAACCAAAACACGTGCATTAACCAGAAGCCGATCGTGCATCAGGGCCAGCGCGTGGTCAAGGGCACCGTTCTGGCCGATGGCCCCTGCACCGATTTCGGCGAACTCGCCCTCGGCCGCAACGTGCTGGTCGCGTTCATGCCGTGGCGCGGTTACAACTTCGAAGACGCCATCCTCGTCAGCGAGAAGATGGTCAAGGAAGACTATTACACTTCGATCCACATTGAAGAATTCGAGATCGAATCGCGCGACACCAAGCTGGGCCCCGAAGAAATCACCCGCGACATTCCGAACATCGCCGAATCGTTCCTGCGCAATCTGGACGAATCGGGTGTGATCCGGATCGGCGCCACGGTGAAGCCCGGCGACATCCTGGTCGGTAAGGTCACGCCGAAGGGTGAGACTCAGCTGACGCCGGAAGAAAAACTCCTGCGCGCCATCTTCGGTGAAAAAGCCGGCGATGTAAAAGACGCGTCCCTCTACTGCCCGCCGGGAATTGAAGGCACAGTGGTCGATTGCAAAATCTTTTCCCGCAAGGGTCAGGAGAAGGACGAGCGCGCCCGCGCCATCGAGGATGAAGAGATCGCCCGCCTGCAGCGCAATCTGCAGGATGAGATCCGCATCCTGACCGACGAGCGCTCCAAGCGTCTCGCCGCGCTGCTCGACGGCAAAGAAGTTCTGGCCGACCTGCACGACGAAAAAACCAATCGCAAGATTATGGCGAAGGGCGCCTTCCTCGACCGCGACACGATCGAGAAAATCCGCTCCCGCGATCTGAAGCGCCTGCGCATTAAAGATAAGGATGCGCGCGTGAACGATCAGATCGACGACATCGAAGAGATGACGTCGCGCCAGATCGCCGTTCTCGAGAAGATCACCGATGAGAAGATCGCCAAGCTCCGCAAGGGCGACGAACTTCCTCCCGGCGTCATTAAGCTCGTCAAAGTCTATATCGCGATGAAACGCAAGCTGTCGGTCGGCGACAAAATGGCCGGCCGCCACGGCAATAAGGGCGTCATCGCGCGCATCCTGCCCGAGGAAGATATGCCCTATCTTCCGGATGGCACGCCGGTGGAGATCGTTCTCAATCCGCTCGGTGTCCCGTCCCGTATGAACGTCGGACAGATCCTGGAAACACACCTCGGCTGGGCTGCCAAAGCCCTTGGCGTTCACTTCGCAACCCCCGTGTTCGACGGGGCGGTGGAGAAGGAAATCAAGGAGCAGCTCACCAAAGCCGGTCTGCCGACCTCGGGCAAGACCAAGCTCTTCGACGGCCTGACGGGGCAGGAATTTGAGCAGCCGGTTACGGTCGGCTACATTTATATGCTCAAGCTCTCGCACCTGGTCGACGACAAGATCCACGCGCGCTCCATCGGACCCTATTCGCTCATCACGCAACAGCCGTTGGGCGGCAAGGCGCAGTTCGGCGGACAGCGTTTCGGCGAAATGGAAGTGTGGGCGCTCGAAGCTTACGGCGCCGCGTACATTCTGCAGGAGCTGCTCACCGCTAAGTCCGATGACGTTTACGGCCGCGCCAAGATTTACGAGGCCATCGTCAAGGGTGAAGCCGCGATCGAACCGGGCGTTCCCGAATCGTTCAACGTGCTCATCCGCGAGCTGCAGAGCTTGTGTCTCGATATCGAACTCATGAAGAAACATGAGGAGATTCCCGACACGGCCATGGCAGCCGATTAATGCGGAATTTGTGGGCCGCGAGTGGGGCATGCTCCGAACATGCTCGCTCGCGGCAGGTATTCAGTTGTGATCTGTAATTGGAGGCAATTTTGCGAACCTCACCTTACGACAGAGCAAATTTAATCGCGGATTTCGACTCGATTCGCATCTCGCTCGCTTCGCCGGAGAAAATCCGTTCGTGGAGCCATGGCGAGGTCACCAAGCCGGAAACCATCAACTACCGTACGTTCAAGCCGGAGCGCGATGGCCTGTTCTGTGCCCGCATTTTCGGTCCGGTGACGGACTGGGAGTGCCTGTGCGGCAAGTACAAGCGCATGAAGCACCGCGGCGTCATTTGCGATAAGTGCGGCGTCGAAGTGACGCTGGCCCGCGTCCGCCGCGAACGTCTCGGCCACATCGAGCTCGCCAGCCCCTGCTCGCACGTCTGGTTCTTTAAAGGACTCCCGTCGCGCATCGGCCACCTGCTCGATATCACGCTGCGTGAACTCGAGCGTGTGCTCTACTTCGAGGCGTTCGTCGTGGTCGATCCCGGCGAAGTCGCCGATATCCGGCAGGGCGAAGTGATCTCCGACGAGCGCAAGCGCCAGCTCGATCAGGAGTCTCCCGGTAAGTTCGTCGCCATGATGGGCGCCGAAGGCATCAAGGAGCTGCTGAAGAAGATCGACATCGAAGGCCTCTCGGAAGAGATGCGCGAAAAGATGCGCACCGAGACTTCGCAACAGAAGAAACTCAAATTCGCTAAGCGCCTGCGCGTGGTGGAAAGCTTCCGCAAGTCCGGCAACAAGCCGGAGTGGATGATCCTCGACGTGATTCCGGTGATTCCGCCGGAGCTGCGCCCGCTGGTTCCCCTCGATGGCGGCCGTTTCGCCACCTCCGATCTGAACGATCTGTATCGCCGCGTCATCAACCGCAACAACCGGCTGAAGAAGCTGATGGAGCTGCATGCTCCCGACGTGATCGTGCGCAATGAAAAGCGCATGCTCCAGGAAGCGGTTGACGCTCTGTTCGACAACGGCCGCCGCGGACGCGTGCTGCGCGGCGCCAACAACCGCCCGCTCAAGTCGCTCTCCGATACGCTCAAAGGCAAGCAGGGCCGCTTCCGCCAGAACCTGCTCGGCAAACGCGTCGACTATTCGGGCCGCTCGGTGATTGTGGTCGGTCCTGAACTCAAGCTGCATCAGTGCGGTCTTCCCAAGAAGATGGCGCTCGAGTTGTTCAAGCCGTTCATCTACCATCGCCTGGAACAGCGCGGCCACTGCACCACCATCAAGCAGGCCAAAGAACTGGTGGAGCAGCAGGATCCCGTGGTTTGGGACATCCTGGAAGAGGTCATCAAAGACCATCCCATCCTGCTCAACCGCGCCCCTACGCTGCACCGCCTCGGCATCCAGGCTTTCGAGCCGGTCTTAGTCGAAGGCAAAGCGCTCAAGATTCACCCGCTCGTCTGCACGGCGTTCAACGCGGATTTCGACGGCGACCAGATGGCCGTTCACATCCCGCTCTCGCCCGAAGCGCAGATCGAAGCCTCGACGCTGATGCTGGCGTCCAACAACATCCTGTCGCCCGCGCACGGCGGTCCCATCGCCATTCCCACGCAGGACATGGTCCTCGGCTGCTACTACCTGACCAAGTCGCGCCCCGGAACCAAAGGGGAAGGCCGCACGTTCGCCTCGACCGATGACGTTCTGATCGCGCTCGAAATGGGTGAAGTCGAAACACTCTCGCCCATCAAGCTGCGCTACACCGGCAAGGTGATCGATCTTTCGAAGTCGTTCGATTCGCAAAATGTGGTTCACTCGGAACCGATCGAATACGTGAAGCAGTACATGGACACGACGGTCGGCCGCGTCATTCTCAACGACCATCTCCCCGAGCAGATGCCGTTCATCAACGGGCTGCTGAAGAAGAAGGGCCTCGCGCAGCTGGTTCAGTATTGCTACCTGAAGTTCGGGCTGCAGACGACCGTTGCCATGCTCGACGAAATCAAATCGCTCGGCTTCAACTACGCCACCCGCGCCGGTATCTCCATCGGCATCGACGACATGGTGGTGCCTCGCGACAAGCCGCAGCTGGTCGCTTCCGCTGAAAAGGAAGTGGTCGCCGTTGAAAGCCAGTATCAGGACGGCGCCATCACCCAGGGCGAACGCTACAACAAGATCATCGAAATCTGGTCCAAGGTCACCGAGAAGGTCTCGGAAGAGATGTTCACGGCCATGGAAGAGGACGACCGCACCGGCCGCTACCTGAATCCGATTTACATCATGGCGGACTCCGGCGCCCGCGGTTCCAGACAGCAGATCCGCCAGCTTTCCGGTATGCGCGGCCTGATGGCCCGCCCGTCCGGCGAAATCATCGAAACCCCCATCACGGCGAACTTCCGCGAAGGTCTGGATGTGCTCCAGTACTTCATCTCGACGCACGGCGCCCGTAAGGGTCTGGCCGATACCGCGCTCAAGACCGCGGACTCCGGCTACCTCACCCGCCGCCTCTGCGACGTCGCTCAGGACGTGATCGTCACTGAGAACGATTGCGGCACCGGCGAAGGCATCTACGTCGAACCCATCATCGAATCGGGCGAAATTATCGAACCGCTGCGGGACCGTATCGTCGGCCGCGTCGCGCTCGAAGATCAGGTCGATTTCGAAGGCAACGTCATCGTTGGCGTCAATCAGGAAATCACCGAAGAGATCGCCAACGCCATCCACTCCGCCGGTATCGAGCGCGTCAAGATCCGGTCCGTACTTACGTGCGAATCGAAGCGCGGCGTTTGCGTTTCCTGCTATGGACGCAACCTGGCTACCGGGCGTCTGGTGGAGCGCGGCGAAGCGGTCGGTATTATCTCCGCTCAGTCCATCGGCGAACCCGGTACTCAGCTGACCATGCGTACGTTCCACATCGGGGGCGCGGCCACGCGAATCTCCGAGCAGTCGACGCAGGATGCGAAGTCCGATGGTTTCGCCAAATACATCGGCATCCAGTCGGTCAAGAACGAAAAGGGCGAGATCATCGCCATGAACCGCAGCGGCATCATCGCCATCGTTGACGAGAAGGCCCGTGAAAAAGAGCGGTACCCGGTCGTCTACGGCGCCAAGATTCTTCTGGAAGATGGCGCTCCGGTCAAGAACAATCAGATCCTGCTTGAGTGGGATCCTTACACCTTCTCGATTCTGTCGGAAATCTCCGGCGTGGTCCATTTCAAGGATCTGCAGGAAGGGATCACGATGGAAGAGCGGGTCGACGAAGTTACCGGCATGAGCCAGCTGGTGGTCCGCGATTCGGTGGACGAGAAGCGGCAGCCCCAGATTGTCGTGCGGCCCGGCGAAGGGCATCGCGGCGATTCGAAGAAGTACCTCATGCCCACGCATGCGCACCTGATGGTGCATGACGGCGATACCATCCACGCGGCCGACGTTCTCGCCAAAATTCCGCGCGAGACGACGAAGACCAAGGACATCACCGGCGGCCTTCCGCGCGTGGTGGAACTGTTCGAAGCCCGTAAGCCGCGGGAAACCGCGATCATTGCGGAAATCGACGGCATCGTGAAATTCGGCGAAGTCGCCAAGGGCCTGCGCCGGATTATGGTGATCGGCGACGACGGAACCGAGCGGGAATACTCCATTCCGCGTGGTGTTCACGTCAACGTTCAGGAAGGGGAGCGGCTCAAAGCCGGCGAGCCTTTGATGGACGGGCCGCGCAACCCGCACGACATCCTCGCCGTGCTTGGCGAGAAAGAACTGCAGAAGTACCTCGTGAACGAGATTCAAGAGGTCTACCGTCTGCAGGGCGTCAACATCAACGATAAGCACCTCGAAGTGATCTCACGGCAGATGATGCGGTGGGTGAAGGTTGAGGACATCGGAGACACGGACTTCCTTCCGGAAGAAGTGGTCGATAAGTTCCGCTTCCGCGCCGAGAACCAGCGCGCGCTCGAAGCGAACGGACGGCCGGCGGAAGGTAAGGCTGTACTGCTCGGCATTACCAAAGCTTCGCTGCTGAGTGACTCGTTCATCTCGGCCGCGAGCTTCCAGGAGACGACAAGAGTCCTTACTGAGGCGGCGATCAGCGGTAAGATCGATTACCTCAAGGGTCTGAAGGAAAACGTGATCATGGGACGCCTGGTTCCCGCCGGTACTGGCATGATTTACTACCGCCAGGTCAAGATCGCCGGAGAGGACGTGGTGGAGGAGCCGGTGCAGGAGCCGCAGGTCATTCCGATGGAAGGGTATGAGGACGAGGCCCGGAGTATCTATGCGGGTGGGTTGAGTGAGGATCCGGGACCGGGCGGGTTAGCTGAGTAGTTAGAAGTTAGGTTAATTGGATATAGGCCGCCGGCTGATGCTGGCGGCCTTTTTCTTTTGACGTTAGCCCAGCCGAGTCTCGGGTCTCATTTGCTCCTACTAAATCCCAACGCGGATCCTTGCTTCGCCAACGGAAACCCGTCGAAAGCATTCTGTCTATTCAAACCTAGCTTAGCTAGCTAGGCAGGGTTGAGGGCGGAGCCGTGGCAAATCAACCTATCGACCGCTTAGATTCCTCCAGGCATTTTCGCCAATCGCGAGTATCCGGGCGTTGATGTTTTCTGGTTTCAGTCCAGGCAAAAGGGCTTTATGAGTGCCGGCGAAGATGAAATATAGAACGTCGCGCTCGATGCCTACATCGCGGATTCTCACGCAATCGCCATTAGGCGCCCTCTGCTTGCAAACGGAGTGCCCCAGTGCCTCGTGGAGCTGAATTGAGCCCTCTCCAATCTTGCACTGCGGCCCTTCATCAGCAACAACCGCGAAGACGCGCTTCCTGCCGTACACCACAGCCGCGATATCTCCGAGCTCGATCCCCAGGGCACTGGCGAATGCTCCTTGGGGGATAACGATATAAGGAACCCGGTCAGAATTGATGCTCGGCTTTCCGGCAATTGAATAGCGGAGAGAGGTCTCAGGCTGGTCTGTCTTGCCGGGGGTTTGCTTGGAGTATGGAGAGCCGTCCGCATCGACATCCATCTTCGCATCGAAGAAAATGACCCCTCCTTTCAGCCGCAGCAGAGCAGAATTGTTGTTAGGATCGCTGTGACATCCGTATCTGATCGGCTTGCCGTCGCAGGTGTTTTTGCCGTCGCACTCCCGGAACCATTCTGAAAACGGTCCGGCTATCTTTTCGCCATGAAAGTCGATCGCGGCAACGGTGTCTTTAGACGATGCGGGAGGAGTGAACAGATTGATCCCTTGCGCGAAAGTACACAAGGTAATAACCAGAAGTATCATCTCAACAGGCCTCGGTTCAGGATGCTCTCACATCGGAGGACTTTAGACGCTAGCTTACCTCAGCCGATCGCGTTCATCTTCGATCGCTTGGAGCTCTGCAAGTGCTTCCAAGTCCTTGGGCCGTCCGGTCGTCCGCTTGGCACGGATCAATTGCGCCAAGCTCAGGCAAAGGCAACGCACGCCAAAGAGTTCAATCGCGATAGCCCCGCCGGCAAGCTCCGCGTAAGTTCCACCGCCCGGGATCTCTCCAAATAGATCAAAGTCGCCCAACTGCGTAGTCAGCGTGAAGTTCATCCCGCGCTTCAGCGTGGCCACATCCCACACAAATGGCAGACCGGCCGGGGCGCCTCGGGGATAGGGCTGATATGGCGCCAGCGCATCCACAATCCGCATTAGGTTCTCGGGACTGCGCTCGTAGACAACATCCAGATCCTCGGTGAACCGCGCCGATCCGTGCGCGATCGCCGCAGCTCCGCCGATCAGAATGAACTCGACCCCATGTTCACTTAGCACGCGTAGCAGCGCATCGAAGGCAGTCATTGAGACTGCTTTCGCAGTTCCCGGCCGGCGCGCCGCAACTCATCCGCGAAGCGCGCGAGCGCCATCGCTTTGCGGAAGCGCTCTTCCACGGTGAGCTTGAGATTCTCGCGGATCAGCGTGCGATCGATTCCGGCCTTATACGCTTCTACCAGCGGATCGTGAGCGTCGCCCGGTTCATTCACACTCCGAATTCTACTTCGGTCCGAACAGCGTTAACCGGTGCCTATCCGGATCGGTGAACGTAGCGGCCCACATCCCGGTTGTCACTTCGTGCGGATCGAATACGAAATGGCAGCCTCGCCGGGCGAGTTCGTCCTTCGCTGCGGCGACGCTGTCCACCGGAAAGATGACCTCGACGGCGCCCACCATCGCGTCTCCCGCGGCATTCCCAAGGGGCTGGTTCAGCACGAGAGTAACATTCCCGGCACGGAAGAGCGTAACCTCACCGGGGTTACCGACTAACTCGAGTCCGAGCGTCTCACCGTAGAACTTGACGGAGCGCGGCGAGTCTTTGACTCCGAGCGAAATCATGGAAATGCGAAGTTGGAGTGGTTCACCGATCATGCGGCTAGTTTCGCCGAGTAGATAGTCATGCGGCTAGCCGGATCTTGCGAATTTGCGGCGTACTGCGCCGGGTAACTCTCCGAATCGCGATCGGAACAGACGGGCAAACGCGGATGGATTGGAGAAGCCCGCTTCGAGACTAGCCGCGAGCACCGGGGAACCCGCTTCGATACGAGCTCGCGCCTGATCCAGACGCAGATTCGTCAAGTAAGTATGCGGCGTTTGTTCAAACGCATTAGTGAACCCGCGATGGAAATGAAACGGCGATAGACACGCGGCGCGTGCGGTGGCCGCTAGCGAGACAGATCCGGAAGAGTGCGAGTGCAGGTACTCGCGCCCGATCAACAGTCTGCGAAACAACTCCCGGCGCGTGGATTCGCGCGCGGCCGGTACACGATCGGCTTGCTCACGGACCGTCTGGTATACCCGCAGCAGTTCTGCCGCGAGCACAACGAACGCTTCCTCGTAGCCGCTCGGTTCAAGCGCCTCAAAGCAGCGCGAGGCAAGTGTCTGCACGGCGTTCTTAACTCCGACCGCCGAGTTACGATGCAAGGCCGAAAGGTATGGAACGGACGGCGGGGCCTGATCGGTAAGATCGGGCGACACAAGATCGCCTGCGACTCGCTCGACAAACCCAGGGGCGAAGAACGCGCAGCAAGTCTCGACCGGGGTCTCGGCCTCGATGTTCATCGAATACTCTTCGCCGGACGAGACCACCAGAAAGCTCGACGGGTCAACTACCAGCTCCCGGCCGCGAACCAACCACGTGACCCGTCCCGAAAGAACCGTCTTGATCGATAACGGTCCCGCGTAACGGTCCACGCGGTGCCGCTTCGCCTTCGCGCGGAGCACCAGGTTATCTGCGCCCAGGCGAGCGCCATCCGGAAACAGATACGGAACGCGGTCCACTTCCTATAGCCTAGAGATAGAACCATGATTCTGCAACGCGCTTACCTCGTGTTCCTGACAGCCGCGGTACTCACCGGCGCAGATCCCGCCACGCCGTTTGGCCGCAACCTATTACGCAATCCCGGAGCCGAGATGACCAGCGAGACGAGTAACATCCCCGGCTGGCAGGACCTCGAGGGCTTCAACGAGTTCGGGCGGCGGCTCGATTGTCTTCCGCGAACAATCCGGTCCTGTCCCGTCCGGAACGCGCCAGATCCTGTTTCAGTGGCAGGCCAAGCCGGCGGCGCATCAGGATGGAAGCGGTAACGGATCGCACGATCTACCCGCACCCGTCGCGTTCGGCGATAACTTCTCGCTGATCCTTCGAAGATAGCGTAGTCTCATCGATACTCGACTAACTGAACTACCGAGTTAGGGTTTGACTGTTGGGTGACAGTAACCGTACTCACCGAAGATAGAACTTCACTCAGACTTCCGAGGTTTGCCGAAAAGAACGGGGCGGCGCCGGCGTTTCTGAACTGCATTCCGTTGTTGATTGCGGGAGCAGCGTCGAGATCGTGCATGATGCGCATGAAGTTATCGCGCTCGCCGGCATGATGGAACGTTGCGATGGAGTCTGCGCCTGGAGCACCAGTCTGTGGCGTGTTCGTTGCGAGGATTTGCTGCAGGAGCGCGGCGTCGTTTGCGAGCAATAGAACACGGCCGCGAATCGCGATCGACCGGCGCGCGAGTCCGTCAAGCGTTCCTACGTTGCCCTCCGAAACGCGTGCGGTTAGTGCGGCGCGGAATGCGATGCGGGCGGCATCCGCGTCCCAGTCCCTGCTGGATAGGAGCGCGATCGCGGCGGGAGTCGAAACGAAATCCGAACCTTGCGGCCGTTCGCTCGACTGATACTCCGCGAGCGCCGTGATGTTCGCCGAAGTGAGCCACGGCTTGAGGATCTCCATTACGCGGGCGCGCTGTTCGGACGGAACCGGCAGCGCATCGATGCGCGTTTCGAGATCGGCCTCAGTGCCGGCATCGGGCTGAACATCGGAGGGGGGAGCTATGCGATTGTCACGGGTCGCGCTCGGGGTCGGATAGAGTAGCTTCTCTTCGATCCATTGCGCGGCGGTCTCCGGTTGGACGGTGGCGAACACCCGATATAAGCCGATGGTCGGCGGAGCGACGCTGACGAGGGGGCCGAGGTCCAGTGCGGGCGCCGCAGGAACATCCGACTGGCGCAACAGTACGCGGCGCTCTGTAAACCCGCCGGCCGTGCGATCCAGATCGCAGATCTCCGAACGGAACGGCTTTAGCTCGGATACGTTTCGATGAATCCAGTACGAACGGAAGTACGTATTGTTGACGAGACTCTGGAGATCGAGGGTCATGCGCAGATCGCCGCGCCCGGAACTTGCTTGTGCCGCGTCGGCATACCAGCGCTCGCCGGCGAGGTTCGGACCCTGAGAGCCCGATTGCAGCGCGAGTGCCTGCGCGATCAAATCGTCACGCGTGGCCAGGAAGAAGTAGTCGCCGGAGAACGCGAAGGCTACGGTGCGCTTCGAACCGGTGCGCAGATAGAACGTCTTGCCGGCCGATTGCCGCTCTTCAAACTTCGCCCGCATGCCCCACAGCTGACTCTGCGAAAGCGCGGTGTTGTCGAGCCGCGTGATGTACAGGAATTCGAGTTCGCGCGGATCATAGAGTGCGAGAGCGGACTCGCTTCCGGCAATTTGCAGCACGTCGGCAAGACCGGGCGCAAATTGCGAGGCCGCGTTGTACTCATCGAACACGCCGCTCATTTTCTGGAACAGATTGGATTGCGTGAACTGCTCATAGTTCGCGCTCTTTAACCACTTCGCTTTCGCCTGCGATTGGTCCCACGAACTCAACAGCGCATGGAAGTCTTTGGCCTCGATCGCCAGCAGCGCGCCGGGCGGGATCAATTCCGCGATGGCTTTCGGACGCGGCGGCGGAACCTGCAACCAGGCGACGCCTGTTAGAAGAAGCACTCCGATCGGAATGGTGAAGTAGCGTTTCATTTAGCACTCAGCTTTGGACGAACGATGTTGATCTGCTCGATCGATTTGCCGATGGCCGGTTGACGATTCGCGTTCGCCTCTCGCCTCGTCTGTTCCGCCGCTAAAGCGTCAAGCCGCGTGTGATCCAGCGGCAACTTCGCGCGTTCAAAAGCAATCGCGCCGGGAAGATCGTCAAGGCGCTCGGCGGCTTTCGAGAGCTGATCCCACAGCAAAGCTTTTTCAGCGCCGGTGAGGCCGGCGCTATCGAAAAGACCTGCGGCCGGAACCGGGCGAGGCGGCGGAATCCATCGGCCAAAATGCGGGCGGACGGTGTCTTCCGGCATCGCCACCGGCGGTTCGGTATCTTCGGGCGGGATGACGCCACCGTTGTCGGTGGTCTCCACCAGCGATACCGCAACGCTATCGTGGCGCGCATCGAGAGCCGAACGGATCGC
>NZ_CAJCHS010000180.1 GCF_903970205.1 Nevskia soli
AAGGTTACTCTCGCCGCCCCGCGCCGAAACACAGTAAGTCCGCTACTCGCCCAATGCTCGCTCAAGTCGGGCAGCGACTGTTCGTGGAGTGTAGCCGGTCCGATCCACCAAATACCTTGCTCACTAAGATCGGCTTGGCGCGCAGAGAGTCCGGCAGCGGGAAACAAAGTCGCGCAGGTAGCGAGGGTGGCGTTCGCGAATCGGTTGCGCTCCCCATACGGATGAAAGAACCGCCCGCCGTCATCGTCGCCGATCACCGGAATTGCACGCTCTGAATCGAGTAAACTCTCCAGCAACTTGGCCATTCGCATCAGCGTAGGTTCGTAAGCCGCCGGACGGCCGGCAAGTAAGTAATGGAACAGAAACATATCGAGCGCATACAAATGATAGTAAGTCGACCGCTCGAAATGAAAGCCATCCGCCTCAATCTGAGCTATAAACTGGCGACTTACAATTGCAGCGCCTTGCCTACGCCAGCTGTCCCGCCCCAACACAATGCCGAGCGCGTGCAGCGCGACACCTTCGCCTAGTATGTGGGTATTCGGAGCAAAGTAAGTCGATAAGTTATGCCGGATCGCAACACCATGCTGGAATAATCCAGTGCCGAGTAACTCCCGCGTCGCCCCGCTGAGTGCAGAGCCGCAAAGGTGCAACACCCACATGCACGACAGGGCGCGAAATGCAACTTCAAGAGCACTGGCCCAGTTGACCGATCGAACAAACGGATTCTGCTCTTGCCATGAAATCAAATCCGCTTCAATGCGTTCAATCGCCCTTCGCTCCCCAAACAAAACCCAATACTGCGCCAGCGCGACCAGATGCTGATGCCGGTTGATTTCCCAAATGTACTTATGATCGCCGGATACGGCGAAATCGAGGAACGGGATTCGCCGGAACCAGCGAATTGGGTTCGATACTCCGTTTTGATAATCCCGGCTCCAGTCGATCTCGGGCGGCAGCGCAAGAGTCTGATCGAAAACAGGCATCTCACGTCGCAAGATAGCTTCCGCGATGTTCCTGAGACTTGCGGCATAAGGCGTGTCCCGCAACGCCGCCGCGACAACGAGAGGATCCGGCAGTGGGAGCGAGTTCAGTTCGCCTTCGAACCGCGGGGCCGGAAGAATGCGATCCCAGGCACTTGCGGCTTGCTGATGCACTCGAAAAGCAAGCTCGCGGACGGAACGCTGCCTCACGACGACGGGGGTAGATGCGGCGCCATCGAACCCAAAGTAGCATAGGGATTGGACTTAGCATGTGCGGCATAGCGGGTTATCTCAACAGGCAAGGCGCGGCGAACGCCGATTTGCTCCGCGACATGTGCGACGTACTCCGCCATCGCGGACCTGATGACGCCGGTTATCTCACCGACGGCCGGGCCGCAATCGGCATGCGGCGCTTAAGCATTATCGACCTCAACACCGGCCATCAGCCCATCTCCAACGAGGACGGCACCATCTGGACGGTTTTCAACGGCGAGATCTATAACTTCGCGGAGCTTCGCGAGCAGCTCGAGTCCCGCGGTCATTGTTTCCGCACCCGCACCGATACCGAGGTGCTGGTCCATCTCTATGAGGAAGAGGGCGCGGCCGGTGTCGCGCGCCTGCGCGGGATGTTCGCCTACGCGATTTGGGATAGCCGCGCCAAGAAGCTGATCCTGGCACGCGATCGCCTGGGCAAAAAGCCGCTGCACTACGCCGCGCTACCCGGCAGGTTTCTCTTCGGCAGCGAACTGAAGGCTCTGCGCATCGCCGGGCTTCCGACCGATGTCGATGAACAAGCGCTCCGCCTCTACTTCCAGTTCGGCTGGATTCCCGACCCCTGGACGATCTTCCGCCACGCACGAAAGCTGCCGCCCGGCTGCTGGCTCGAAGTCGATTCCAGCGGAAAGCACCGCATCGAGCGCTATTGGTCGTATCCCGTACCGGAGCGCACCGTCGATTCGCGCGTCTCCCAACCCGAAATGCGCAATCGCATCCGCGACAAAGTCGACGAGAGTGTCCGCATCCGCATGGTCGCCGATGTTCCTCTCGGCGCATTCCTCAGCGGCGGGATCGATTCGAGCGTAGTCGTCGCGTCCATGGCGCTCCAGTCCAGCGCGCCCATAAAGACATTCTCGATCGGCTTCGAGGAAGCGGAGTACAACGAGCTGGGCTACGCGCGTCTGGTTGCCGACCGCTACCAAACGGACCACCACGAGATCATCGTTCGCCCTAACGCCATCGATCTCGTTGAGAAGCTGGTGCGGCAATTCGATGAACCTTTCGGTGACTCGAGCGCGATCCCGACTTTCATCGTCTCCGAGTTCGCGCGGAAGCACGTCAAGGTCGCCCTCAGCGGGGACGGCGGCGACGAGCTTTTCGGCGGTTACGAGATCTTCCAGGACGCGCCGCGTTTAGAAGGCTACGGACGCATTCCTTCCGCGGCGCGATCGGCCGCCGCACAGCTTGCCCGATTGCTGCCCTACGACGCCCGCGGCAAGAACTACCTTCATATGTTGAGCCGTCCCTCGGCTCGCGCGCGCTACTTCGAAAGCAATTATGCGCCGTATCAGATGCGGAAACACCTGATCGCGGCGGAGTGGATGCTCGATGAAGATTACTCCTACCTTGCGGAGTTCAGCGCTCAGTTCAGCGACTGCGTCGCTCCCGCCGGCTCGGATCTATTGACGGAAATGCTCTACTTCGAAGCGACGGCGAAACTCTCCGGCGATATGCTCGTCAAGGTCGATCGCATGTCGATGCTGGCATCGCTCGAAGTGCGCTGTCCACTGCTCGACCATGAGCTGGCGGAACTCTCCTCACAGGTTCCGAACGCCTGGAAGATTCGCGGGCGGCAAGGGAAGGCGATCCTGATCGATGCCATGGCCGACCGTCTTCCGCCGGAACTGCTGCACCGCTCGAAGATGGGCTTCGCCGTCCCGCTTTCGCCTTGGATGCGCGGACCGCTGCGCGACATGCTGCACGACCATCTGACCGGGAGTCCGTTCACCGATCGCGGCATTGTCAACGCGCCGTTCGTCCGCCAGTTGCTTGAGGAGCACCAATCCGGACGCCGCGACAACCGCACGTGGCTGTGGTCGCTGCTGGTGCTCGAGATGTGGTTCCGCGAAGTAGCCGCTCCCGCGGCCGCACCGGCCGTTTGCGGATGAACCCGGCTCCGCCAGTCGTCGGCGAACACGTCTGCGCCGTTGTGGTCACCTTCAACCGCAAGCTGCTCCTGCGGACCTGCCTCGAATCGCTGCTCGCGCAAACCCGCCCGATCGATCACATCCTGATCATCAACAACGCGAGTTCGGACGGAACGGAAGCACTGCTCGCCGAAGAGTTTCCACAGCTTGAAGTCGTCCACATGGGCGCGAATACGGGCGGCGCCGGCGGCTTTCACGAAGGCATGAAGCGCGCCCTTGAAGCCGGCTACGACTGGGTCTGGGTGATGGATGACGACATCCGCATGCGTCCCGACGCGCTCGAAGTGATGCTGGGGTATGGACATCTGGCGGATCTCATCCAGTGCCGCAAGCTCGTCAACGGGCAGGTGCTCGTCTGGGAAGCGATCTGGGATGCGAACGCCTGCGCCGCCATGACTTACACCCGCGAGGCCTCCTTCGATAACGGCCGCGACTGGACCAGCATCTCCTATTGCTGTTTCGAGGGTGTTCTCATCCGCCGCGCTTTGATCGAGCGCGCCGGCTTACCGGATACCCGCTACTTTGTCATCGGCGACGACACCACCTATGGGTTCATTGCCTCGCAGCACGGTCACCTGATCTATATCCGCTACGCCGGTGTGGAGAAGGCGGCCGGTCAGAAAGCCGTTCGGTCTCGCATGCTCTTCTATCTCGGGGTCCGCAACCGCTTCCTCACGTACGAGACGTTCAAGAACTGTGGCGTTCCCGTGAATCGCAACTTATTCCTCATGCACCAGCTGTACTTCGTCTTCTCTTCCTGCGCCGAGATACTGAGAGATCCGAAACTCCGGAACTGGCCGAATCTGAAAGCTCCGGTGCAAGGCTTCGTCCATGGATTGCAGAACCGGTTCGGCAAGCCGTATTGGATCGCCTGAGCATCGCCTCGGCATCGCCTCAGCAATGCAGAGCCTAGACCAAAACCCTCTCGCGCTTCTCGGTTTGGGATTGGGTTGTCGGTTGAATCTCCGGGTGCATCGTCTGGTGGCCAAGAGCCTGCTGCATGTTCGCGAGCTGGATTGAAAATCCGGCTTTGGCTTCCGCCGAAATCGGTTGGCTTGCACTCATGACGCTATGCCCGGCGACCGCCTGATCGATCTCGTCCCAGGCGGACTGCAGCGCGAGCAGATCCGCAACAAACGTCTTGCGCTGTTTCACCCAGCCTATCTTGCGATTATGCCGGGCAAACAAGCCAAGCATCGTAATGGCGGCGATCGCGCAGAGGTAAAGAGCGGCAAGGTTCAACGTCATGTGACCCCTATCGTCGGAACGCCGCCGCGACTTTAGGGTCGTGCTCACACCTTGGGAAATCAGGCGAAACTGAGCATCTGCCGAAGCTGATGCAGCAGGATGTAAGCGTCCAGGGACAGCGACATGTGCTTCAGGTAATAGAGGTCATACTCGAGGGACCTCAGAGCGTCGGCCGGGTGGTCCCGCTCGCTCATATTGATCTGGCCCCAACCCGTCAAACCCGGTTTCAGGGTGTACCGCTGCTGGAAAAACGGGATATGCCGTTCGAGTTCATGCGAGATTTCCGGGCGGCACGGGCGCGGTCCCACCAGCGACATCTCGCCCCGGGATAGGTTCAGGAGCGCGGGCAAAAGTTCGAGGTGCGTGCGGCGCAGCATACGCCCGATCCGCGTCGTCACCACGCGGCCGGAACCCGCGTCTACTCGCGTCGTCCGGAACCGGTGCATCTGAAAGGGAATGCCGCGATAGCCGACGCACGGGGTTGAATCGAGCACGCCGCCATGGGTGGAAATCTTGACCGCAATCGCCAACACGAGCAGCAGCGGGATCAGCACCACCATCCCCACCAACGCCATTACATTCAGATAGATGGACTGAAGCGCCAGACTGCCGGGCCGATGCACCATCGTCTGGTCGAAGATATAGTGCGCCGGACGGAACTCGGAAGAACAGATTCGGGAACACAGCACTTCGTACATGCGCGCGCCTTCCTCGATCAGCACTCCCCGGTCGCGCAGCGTCAGCAGTTCTTCGAGCGGCAATCCCCCCTCGCGGCGGTCGGAACAGGCAACGACGACGCGGTCCGGCTTCAGTTCCGCTACCAGAGCGGGCAGCTGCTCGAACGGTCCCAAATAAGCCGCGGCAATCACATCAGCCGGAACCGGCTCGCCGACATAGCCAATGAGGCAGAATCCGCGTTCGGGGCGATCTTCAACGCCATGCACCAGTTCCTGCGCCAGCAAATCGTTGCCGACCAGGATGATGTTCTGCCGTCCGAAAAGCTTCCAAAGAAAGCCGCTATAAGCGAGACGCCACAGCAGCAGCGCCGGGAAGCATAGAAACGTTCCGAGGAGCACCGTCCGGCGGGGGAGAGCCAGATCGGGGCTCATGTAAGCGCACAGCGTTTGCAGAACCAGAGAAAGCCCCAGAACGTGCGAAAGCTGAAGCACCAGGGCGACGCGTGAAGCGACCCGCAACGTCGTATAAAGTTGATTGAAATAAAGGCCGATCAGGACGGTGAACACGGCGAGGAGCACCTGCAACCAGCCGCGCGAGTCGGTCATGTAGATCGGCGCCATGGGGCCGAGCAGCATGTACAGGGATCCCGCGAACACGGCTCCGGTGATCAGGAAATCGAAAATCAGCACCGCCGTGCTCTGGGCGGGCATCAGCGAGAGAAGCCGCATGCGGACTAAATCGCGGTGGGACTAGCCAGGGCGCTCACCGATTCACGCGACCGTCCGCGCTCGGCTGCGGTCAGCTCACGGAGCTTGACGTCGAAAGACCCGTGTACGGCGTCTACGAACGAACCGACGACGGCGGACGAAATCAGCGTGCCGAATGGGCGCGCGAATTCAGCGTAGCCGAAACCCGAAAGCGGAATGTGAACGCTCCATTGCGAATTCCCACCGGGATTTTCGACGTGAGCCAACTCGGAAGTGAATACCTGTTGATTCTCCAGATTGAGCCGCGCGTTGATAAACCCGCAGCGCTCAGCCGTACCCACCAGCAACTTCCAGCAGTCTTCGACGGTGGTTGCCTTCGCGATCTCACGCTCGAAGCTATGCAGCTCAAGCTGCACCTTGAGCGTCCGCTGGAAATCGCCGCTGAACAGCATCTTGCCCGCGACCGAGAATTCCGCGTATCCAAGATACTGAATGCCGATCCAAGCCACGGCGCAAAAGATGATCGTGATCAATCCGCTCAAGCGGTTGTTGCGAACCGTGCTCTGGAGCAGCGAAAAACACGCGACCAGACTGCAAACTCCATACACCACCAAAACGGCGCGGCGCGGCGTCAGACCCCGGTCGAGCAGCTTGTGGTGGATGTGTCCGCGATCCGGAGAGAAAATCGGCTGCCGCTTTAAAGCCCGCCGCACAATGCAGAGGCAAGTATCGAGCAATGGAATGGACAGCGCCATCAGCGGCGCGGTCATTCCAAGCAGAGTAGCCGACTTTTGGGTCCAGATGATACCGAAACAGCCCAGCAGGAAGCCCATCGAGAGGCTGCCGGAATCGCCCAAAAAGATGGTGGCGGGATTGAAGTTGTAGCACAGAAATCCCAGCAGACATCCGGCTAGCGGAATTGTCGCGAGAGCCAGCGCCGGACTCTGATGCACCAGAGCTGCAATGAAGATGGTGAGTGTGGAGAACAGACCGATGCCGCCCGCCAGGCCGTCCATCCCGTCCACCAGATTAAACGCATTCGTGCAAACCAGGAGCCAAAGGACCGTCGCCGGATAACTCCACCAGTCCTCGGTGGCGACACCCACCACAATCAAAACGCGGATTCCAGCGAAATACGCAATCGTTGCACCGCAGAATTGCCCAATCAGCTTCTGCCAGGGCTTTAGGCCGAAAAGGTCGTCGATCACGCCGGTAGCGAAGATCACCCCGGCCGCCGGCAACAGGCGCCAGACCAGATACAGATTGCTGCGCAAGAGCGAACCGGCGGGCGCAGGCGCGAGCAGAAAAGCCGCCGTATACGAGATCGCAATCGCGATCCCACCGACGCGCGGGATGGGATATTTGTGGATTTTGCGGCCGAGATCCGGCGCATCCACTACGTCGTACGACCGGAAAATATCACGCAGAATGGGAGTAAGAATCAGGGACAACAGAAAAGCGATGCCGCCGAGCCACAGCAGAGAGCTAATGATCGCTTTGATATCCATTGACTTAAGGGCGCGCCGCTTCCTGCACTTCTAGTGATATCGGCAGGCCTAATTCTCGATTATAGGGGTAAATCTCCAGGTTAGAACCGGGTTATGCGAGGCACTTTGTAAGACCGGTACCAGCCAAAAATACCAGAACCGCCCGGCGAACCCCGATTGGTACGATTATGTTCGGATATCTCACTGTATATGGCCAGCAAGAGCTTCACGGACTACCTCCTGATCGATTCCCAGTTTGACGAGCAGGAAAAACTCGTGCGTCAGACGACCCGCGATTTCGTCGACGCCGAAGTTTTACCCGTGATACGCGAGGCTTACCGGGACGCGGCCTTCCCCACCCAGTTGATTCCGGAGATGGGGCGCCTGGGGTTCTTCGGGGCCAATCTCGAGGGCTACGGATGCGCGGGCATGAGCAACGTCGAGTACGGCCTGATCATGCAGGAGATTGAGCGCGGCGATTCCGGGCTGCGCAGTTTCGTTTCCGTACAGGGCGCGCTGGTCATGTTCCCGATCTGGAAGTTCGGGTCCGAAGAGCAGAAGCAGCAGTGGCTGCCGCGCCTGCAATCCGGTGAGGCGATCGGCTGTTTCGGCCTTACCGAACCGGACTTCGGGTCGAACCCCGCCGGCATGCGCACCACGGCGGTTCGAGACGGCCAGCACTGGGTGCTGAACGGGGAGAAGACGTGGATCACCAGCGGATCGCTGGCCGACGTCGCGATCGTCTGGGCACGTACCGCGGACGGCATCCGCGGGTTCCTGGTGGAGAAAGGGACGCCCGGCTACACGACATCCGATATCCACGGGAAAATGTCCATGCGCGCTTCCGTTACCTCGAGCCTGGCCTTTGCCGATTGCCGCATTCCGTGCTGCAACATGTTCCCGGAAATCAAAGGTTTGAAGGGGCCGCTAGCCTGTCTGTCGCAGGCGCGATTCGGCATCGGCTGGGGCGTTCTCGGAGCCGCGATGGATTGTTTCGAAACCGCGCGCGAGTACACGGTCACGCGGAAGCAGTTCGACGATCGCCCGCTCGCGTCGCATCAGCTGGTACAGGAAAAGCTGGCCAACATGATCACCGAGATCACCAAAGCCCAACTGCTGGCGCTCCACTGCGGCCGCTTGAAGGACAAAGGCCAGCTCGAACCCGCCCATATTTCGATGCTGAAGCGCAACAACGTCGCCATCGCGCTCGATGCGGCTCGGGATGCGCGCGACCTGTTGGGCGCCAATGGCATCACCGAGGAGTATCCTGTAATGCGCCACCTGTGCAACCTGGAAACCGTGAAGACTTATGAGGGAACCGATCACATCCACACGCTCGTCATCGGCGAGCGAGTCACCGGCGTTCCCGCTTACCGCTGACACGAAGGCTTCAGCGCTCTTCTATGCGCTGACCATCTTCCTCAGCGCGTTCCTGCTGTTCCAGGTGCAGCCCCTGGTCGCTCGTGAGATTCTGCCCTGGTTCGGCGGATCGGCGGCGGTCTGGACCACCTGCATGCTTTTTTTCCAGATGGTCTTACTCGCCGGTTACGCGTACGCGCATTACCTGACGACCGCCCGCCATGCGCGCTGGATCCATTGCGGCGTGCTCCTCCTGACCCTCGCGGCGCTTCCGATTATCCCCTCGCCGATCTGGAAACCGCTGGATGGCTCGCTGCCGCTATTGCGCATTCTCGGCCTGCTGGTACTTACCGTCGGCGCGCCGTACTTCGTACTCGCCTCCACCAGTCCGCTGCTGCAGACCTGGTATTTCCGAGCGCGCGGACGCGGCGTTCCTTACCGCTTCTTCGCCCTCTCGAATCTCGGTTCCATGCTGGCTTTGTTAACTTACCCGGTCGTGGTCGAGCCGCACATCGCGCTACGCAGGCAGGCATGGATCTGGTCGGGCGGGTATGTCGTGTTTGGGGTGCTTTGTTTCGCGCTGGCGAGAAAGTCGAGATCCGTCCAACGGGAGGCCGAGGCCGAAGCTGCCCCGATTACCGCGGGCACCCGCACCTTGTGGCTTCTACTTTCAGGCTGCGCGTCGGCGCTGCTGCTGGCGGTCACCAATCACATCACTCAAAACATCGCTGCGATTCCATTTCTCTGGATTCTGCCGCTCGCGCTGTATCTGCTGAGCTTCATCCTATGCTTCGATAACCCGCGCTGGTATGTGCGCAAACTGTTTCTCGGACTCTTTGCCGCCGCGATCGGCGCGATGGCCTATGGCAGCGCCGGCTCGATCGTAATCGAAAAAGCCCGCGTGCTGATTCCGATCTTCTGCGCCGGTCTGTTTATCGCCTGTATGGTGCTGCATGGCGAACTGGCGCGCCGCAAACCCGCGCCGCAGCGGCTCACTTCGTTCTATCTGACAATCGCGCTCGGCGGCGCTCTCGGGGGCCTCTTCGTCGCGGCATTCGCTCCTATCGTGTTCCCCGGCTTGATCGAGTTCCCGATTTTGTTAGTGGCCGCTCCCACGATCGTACTTTTCGCGTTGCTTGACGGCCGGCCGCGCGAAGCGCGCACCACGCGCGAGGAGCTGGCGAAATCGCAGTTCTGGTCCCTGTGGGTGATGGGCGTGATCGCGACCGGGCTGGTCGCGTTCTTTGTTGGCTGGAAAGAGTATAAGTTCCTGACCGCGGCCCGCTTACTGGCGCGTAACTTCTACGGCGCTCTGCGCGTTTCGGATGATGAGGCGGCGGGAATTCGCGAGCTGGCCCACGGCACCATCGATCACGGCGAACAATTCTTAGATCCCGTGCGCCGTCATAACCCGATCACTTACTACGCGCCGGCGACAGGAGTCGGGATGCTCATGACCGATCTCCAGAAGCGCGGGCCGGTACGCCTGGGAGTCGTCGGCCTCGGCGCGGGGACGATGGCGGCCTGGGGACGGCCGGGCGATACGGTTCGCTTCTACGAAATCAATCCGCTGGTACTCCGGATTGCGCGCACGCAGTTCACTTATCTGAGGGATTGTCCCGCAAAGGTTGATATTGTGCTCGGCGATGCGCGCTTGTCACTGGAACGCGAACCTTCGAATCAGTTCGACGTCTTAGCTGTAGACGCGTTCTCAGGCGACTCGATACCCGTGCATCTGTTGACTCGTGAAGCCTTGCGGACTTACTGGCGGCAGTTACAACCGAACGGCGTGCTGGCGATTCATGTGTCCAATAAGTATCTCGACTTATCCGCGCCACTGGCCTTGCTGGCCCGCGAGTTTCACCAGGAAGCGCATCTAATCGAAAGCGATCGCAACAATGTGACCCGGACGTTCGATTCGGATTGGGTCCTGATGGCGCCGCGTGCAACGGCGCGGTTCCCCTGGATGGATACAACGGATAGTCAGATTGATACGATACCGGGACTGCGGCCGTGGTCGGATGACTTTAGTAACTTGTGGCAGATATTGGATTAGAGTGGACATCGTCCAGTCGTTGCGATATGACGTGGCTTCTGAACCAAGAACCAAGAGTCCGGCCCTGTTGAACGGGGGCTAACTTCAAATCGACCCCCTATCCGGTCATTCCTGATTCTACCGTCCGATAATAATCCACACCACCCAAATGCCCGTCCAAATCCAAAAAACCGCCTACGCCGGCTGGCCCAACTGCTACCGCATCTCCAACTCCGAAGTCGACCTCATCGTCACCGGCGACATCGGCCCGCGCATTATGCGTTACGGCTTCATCGGCGAGCAGAATCTCTTTAAGGAATATCCCGAAACCCTCGGACAGTCCGGCGAACCCGAATGGATCATCCGCGGCGGCCATCGGATCTGGACCGCCCCCGAGCAGCAGCCCCGCACCTACGCGCCCGACAACAGCCCGGTCGCCATCGAAATCGCGGGCAATACCCTGATCGCCACCCAGCCCGTCGAGCCCACCACCGGCATCGAGAAGAAAATCATCGTGGATCTCGAACCCTCCGGCGCCCAGGTCCGCGTCACCCACCAACTCCGCAACACTCTCGCCTGGACCATCGAACTCGCCCCCTGGGCGCTCAGCATCATGGCCCAGAACGGCATCGCCATCACCGGCTTTCCCCCGCGCGGCAAGCATCCCGACGTGCTTCCTCCGTCAAATCCCCTCGTCATGTGGGCTTTCACCGACCTCACCGATCCGCGCTGGACCTTCACCCGCAAATATCTACTGCTTCGCCAGGATCCCCACAGTCCAGAACCCACCAAACTCGGCCATTTCAACCCGCACACCTGGGGCGCTTACCTCTTAAACGGCCACTTATTCCTCAAGCAGACCTACGCTGACCCCACGAAGACTTATCCCGATATGGGCTGCTCGTTCGAGACCTTCACCCGCCACGACATGCTCGAACTTGAAACTCTCGGCCCTCTGCAAAACGTGGAGCCCGGCGCTTTCGCCGAACATATCGAGTATTGGTCCCTTCACAAGCCGTTACCTTTTGTAAATTATTCCGATACGGAATTGGATCGACTAATACTTCCTCTTCTCGAATGAAAACCCATTTGGCCGCTATAATTACAGTACGTTCACGCGCTCCACGGACGAGTTGCGAACGGGGAGATTACCGCCTATGCGCGTCACTGTAATCGGAACCGGATACGTCGGAACCGTAACAGGCGTCTGCCTGGCCTATCTAGGACACAAAGTGACTTGCGTCGACACCGACGAAGCCAAGGTCCGCCGTCTGCAGAATCACGACATTCCGATCTACGAGCCTGGTTTGGCTGAACTCCTCGTGCTCGCCGAGCAGGAGGGCGGAATCGACTTCACAGCCCATCTCGCCCCCGCCGTCCGCGAAAGCGATGTCATCTTTATCGCGGTCGGCACACCGCCCCTTCCCACCGGTGAAGCGAATTTGACGTACCTGGAGGCTGCGGCCCGCAGCGTCGGCGCCGCGATGGATTCTTCGCGCTTCCGCGTCATCGTTAACAAATCCACCGTTCCCGTGGGCTGCGGCAATCTCGTCGAAACGCTCGTCCGCGAAGGCATTCGCGAGCAAAGTCCTTGGAAGGAGCGCGAAATCGGTTTCGGAATCGCCAGCAATCCTGAATTCCTCCGGGAAGGTTCCGCCATCGCCGATTCTCTTTTCCCCGATCGCATCGTTCTCGGCGGTCAGGATGAGCGCACCCTGAATCACTTGCACGATCTCTACGCGCCGCTCGTCTCGCAACAATTCCCCGCGCCGCCGTTCTGCCCGCGGCCGGCCAAGTTCCGCATGCCGGTTCCGGTGGTCACCACCACGCTCACCAGTGCGGAAATGATCAAGTACGCCGCCAACGCTTTCCTCGCCATGAAGATCGGTTTCGCCAACGAAATCGCCAATATCTGCGAAAAAGTGGATGCCGACGCTCCCGAAGTCATGACCGGCATTGGGCTCGATTCGCGCATCGGCACCGCCTTCCTCAACGCCGGAATCGGCTGGGGCGGCTCGTGTTTCGGCAAGGACGTTCAATCGCTCATGCACATTGCGGGCGATTACGGATACCAGGCGCGTCTTCTGGAAGCCTCGCTCGCCGTTAACCGCCTGCAGCGCCAACTCGTCATTCAGAAACTTCAGGAGAAGCTCTACATTCTGAAGGGCCGCACCATCGCCCTGCTCGGTCTCGCTTTCAAGCCCAACACGGACGATCTGCGTGACGCTCCCAGCCTGCAGATCATCGAGCGCCTGCTCCAGATGGGCGCCCGCATCCGCGCGTACGACCCTATCGCGATGGACGTCTGCCGCGAACACAATAGCCATTTGAAAATCTGCTATTGCGATTCCGCCCTGCACGCTGCCGAGAATGCCGATGCCCTGGTCCTGGTGACCGAATGGCCCGAGTTCGCCAAGCTCGATCTCGAAGAGGTCTCCAACTGCATGGCGCAGCCTATCTTGGTCGACGGCCGCAATCTTTTCGATCCGCAAATCGCTCGCGCCGCCGGCTTCGACTATACCGGAATCGGACGCACCGAACCTCGCGTCAACACCCGCCGCACGCCGGTACCCGTCGCCCTCGCCCGCTAACGGCCCACCGCGTGCCACACTAGAGAGTCCCTGGAAAGCCAGTCTCTCTAATGCCGCGCCGTATCTACACTTGGAAATTACGCAACCGCGAACTCGCCCTCGGCGATCGCACTCTCATCATGGGCGTCCTCAACGTCACGCCCGATTCGTTCTCTGACGGCGGCAAATACCTTGACCCCGATCTCGCTTTCGCCCGCGCCATGCAGATGGAAGAGCAAGGCGCCGATATCATCGACATCGGCGGCGAGTCCACCAAACCCGGCGCTCAACCCGTCTCCGCGGAAGAAGAACTCCGCCGCATTGTTCCCGTTCTCAAGCGGCTGCGCGAGAAGCTCAGCATCCCGATTTCCGTCGATACCTACAAGGCCGAGACCGCCGAACGCGCCCTCGAACTCGGCGCCGAAATCATCAACGATCCCAGCGGTTTCACCTTCGATCCGCAGCTCGTTAAACCCGTCGTCCAGTTCAACGCCGGCGTTATTTTCAATCACATGCGCGGCCGTCCGGAAACCTGGTCGTCGCTCGGTCCTTTGACTGACGTCATGGGCGCCATCATGAAGGACCTCGAAGCTTCGGTAAGCCGCGCCCGCCGGGCCGGTGTCGATCGAAATCGCATCGTGGTCGATCCCGGCATCGGTTTTGGAAAGCGCCGCGAGCAGAATTCCGAGATCATCGCCCGCCTTGGTGAGATGACGAAACTCGAACTGCCGGTGCTGATCGGCCCCGCGCGCAAGTCGTTCCTCGCTCAGTCCACCGAGCGCGAAACGCAGTTCGCGACCGCCTCGGCCGTCGCTGCATCCATCATGGCCGGCGCGCATATCGTGCGCGTTCATGATGTCGAAGAGATGAGGGTGGTGGCCGCCGTAGCGGACGATATCCTTCGCTGCTACCAGCGCCGCGCCGATGAGGCTCAGGAGGCGACCCAAACCCAGGCTCCCCGACGCTCCCGCATCGCGATGGGAGGCGCTGAGACGGCACCCAGCTTCGGACCGCATCCGCCCGTGCGTCCGCCGGTAGCTCCTCCGCCCCCGGAAGAACGGCCACAAGCCGCCGCCGCTCCCGCGCCCGTTCGGGAAGAGAGACCGCCTTCGCCATACAAGAGCGAGCGTGGCCCGATCCGCCCTTCGCGTGAGGACCGGCCGCGCTCAGACCGTCCTCAAGGCGAGCGCCCACGCTTCGGAAAAGGTCCGCCGCGTCCGGGCTCCCGTCCTCAAGGCGACCGGCCGCGGTTCGATCGGGATAAGCCTCGTCCTCAAGGCGACCGTCCGCGCTTCGATCGGCCCCGCCCCTCGAACAGCGAGAATCGCCCGAGCGCCGGTGAACGGCCAAGCCGCCCCTATGGGGACCGCCCGCGTCCCGGCGGCGATCGTCCGCGGTTCAGTCAGGATCGCCCGCGCCCGAACGGCGACCGTCCCTTTCGTCCCGCAGGGGACCGCCCCCGTTTCGGTGTGGATCGACCCCCGCGTCCCACCGGTGATCGACCCCCGCGCCCCGAAGGTGATCGTCCGCGGTTCGACCGTCCGCGTCCCGCCGGTGACCGTCCTCGCACCGGTGGTCAGCGCCCCGGCCCCGATCGCGGCCGCCGTTCCGGTCCGCCCCGCACCTTTCGTCCCAAGCCTCGCGGCAAGGGCTAACCGTTCAACCGCGTGACCCTGCTCGATTTCACGCTGATCATCTGGCTCGCCTCCATGCTCGCCGGACTCCTCGGTGCTCTCACCGGGCTCGGCGGAGGTGTCGTTATCGTCCCGCTCCTGGCGGTCATCATGCACGTCGACCTGCGCTATGCCATGGGCGCATCTCTCGTCTCGGTGATCGCCACTTCGTCCGGAGCCGCCGCCGCTTATGTCCGTGAAGGCTTCTCCAACATCCGCATCGGCATGTTTCTCGAACTCGCTACCACCGCGGGAGCCCTGTTCGGCGCCTATCTTGCCGCGCATGTTCCTAAGTCCTGGATTGGCGTCATCTTCGGTCTTGTCTTACTCTTTTCAGCCTGGTCCGCGCGCCACCCGCCGCGCCGCCAATCGGAGAAAGTCGCGGTCGATAACTTAGCCGTGAAGCTACGCCTCAACGGCGAGTTTCCCGCGCCCGAAGGTCCGCGCCGCTATCAGGCAACCAACTTACCCGGCGGTTTCGGGCTCATGGGAGTGGCCGGGATACTCTCCGGACTGCTCGGCATTGGTTCCGGCGCGTTCAAAGTCCTCGCGATGGATCGCGTGATGAAGATCCCGTTCAAGGTATCGACGACTACCAGTAACTTCATGATCGGAGTTACCGCAGCCGCCAGCGCGGGACTCTACCTGCATCGCGGTTACATCGATCCCGGTCTGGCGATGCCCGTAATGCTCGGCGTCCTCATCGGTTCGCTCGTCGGCGCGAAACTCCTCGTCCACATGCAGGCCGCGACGCTGCGCCTGGTCTTCGCGCTGGTCATCGCGGCCCTCGGCGTTCAAATGATCTTTGAGGGAGTTACCGGACGCCTATGAAGCCCCCGTTCATTCCCACCGCTGAGCAGGACCAAAGTATAGACGTCACGATCAGTTACTTACTCCGTATCGGCGTGACTCTCTCGGCATTAGTCGTCGCCGTCGGTGGAGTCTGGTATTTGATCCAGCACGGCTCGAAACTTCCAAGCTACGCCCGCTTCGTCTCCCAGCCGAGCGACTTACTCTCGACGACCAGCACTCTGCGCGAAGCCGAGCATTTCGATAGTTCCGCGATCATCATGACCGGCCTGTTAATCCTGATCGCGACGCCGGTCCTGCGGGTCGCCTTCACCATATTCGCCTTCGCCCGCGAAAAGGACTGGACTTATGTCGCCGTCGCCGCGATCGTTCTAAGCATCCTGCTCTTCGGGCTCGCGCACTAACTCACATCCTGTAACTGAGCCGCGAGCGTGAGCGACCGGTGGGCTGACCTCAGAACACGTCCCCGACGAGAACTTGGATGGACTCGCCTTGGTCTCTAACGGACAGAACGGCTCAGAACTGATTACGGTAGATTACTAAATGTTGAAAACTCCCCCTCTCCCGCAAATCAGCCATTGAACGCTTGCCCGCGGCCGAAGCGGATATACCAACACTTGATGTTGAGAGGCTCGCTCTGACAGCGATGTCGACCTTCTTGTACACTGTCGCCGTTCCTGCGCCGCACATCTTGCAGGAAGCTCAGGATGTCCTTCGAGCGTGAGAGAGTAGCCCCGGCGGGCGCTCTCTTAGTTAGCAGCGCGTGTAATAACCGCTCAGTCGTCGTCGCGGCTCCCTCGAAAATAGCCCCCAACATGCACCGTGCCACCCGGCGAGGGTCCACGCGGCCGACAGCGGAGGACCCTCCCTTTCGGTCGGGCTCGGAGTGGGGATGTACGGTCCCTTTTCATTTTTGGTTGTGAACCGAAGGGCCATGCCGACCGTTACAGCACGTCAGCGAACCCGCGCTTCAGTTGCCGGAAAAACAGCCCTCCGCAAAGGAATACGGACACTCCCCACACCGCCGCCACGCTTAACTCCGATAAGCGCGGCCATCTCCCGGCCAGCAGGATATCGCGGTAAGCTCGAACCAAGGGAGTCAAAGGATTCGCCCAAAGTAAGAACCGGATCTTGCGCGGAAACTTCTCGGCCGAGATGAAGATCGGAGTCACCCAAAACCATAGCGTCAGAATCACGATTAGTATCTGCGCCGTATCCCGCAGATAAACCTGTAGCCCAGCGACAATCCAAGCCAGTCCCACGGCGAACAAGCCGAGCAGCAACACTAACAAGGGAAACGCCAGCAGCGCAGGACTCCCGCGATGCAGCAGCGCCGCTACACCCGCAATCGCCAGAACGACCGCAATGCAATGACTGGCCAGGGAGGAAAGGAAGATAGCCACCGGAACAATCTCGGAAGGGAACACCGTCTTCGTAATCAATGTCGATTGCTCGATCAGCGATGTCGCCGATCGCTGGACTGTCTCGCTGAACAGCAGCCATGGCAGCATCCCGGCGAACAGAAACAAGGGGAAGTTCTGGGTAGCTTCCCCGGGCCCAGGTGTCTGCTTCAAACAAACACTGAATACGAAGGTGTAACTGATCAGCAGCACGATGGGATGGATCACTCCCCAGATCCATCCCGCCACCGAGCCCTTATAGCGCATCGAAAAATCGCGCTTCACGAGGCCTGCCAGGAGCCCGCGCCGCTCCATCAGAATACGGGCGAAATGCCGGCCCGGAAAGCCTCGCGGCACTGTTACTTCGCGTCCCCGGCAGGAGGGGTATACCGCAACACTTTCGTCAAATCGATTCCGCGAATGATCCCGTTCGCGTAGTAAAACAGTCCAAACGAATCAATGGACGACATATCGGGAAAGATACAAGCTTCGAGAGTAGGGTCTGGCAAGTTGTTATTCACCCACCCGCCCCCGGCCGCATTAATGCCGCCGAATAAGTCAGACCCTCCCAGCTGTGAGCAATAACAAGACCCCGGATTCCCCTCGCAGCCGGAGTTCAGCGGTTCTTTCGCGTAGTAAGCCAGCACTGCGAGAGTCGGCTTCGTCGTCACTAACGTGTCCAGCAGAACATCGATCTGCGAGCCATCCGACTTAGACGTGTATTCGCAAAACTGTTTGGTCTGCGCCAACGGCAATGGCGTGCCGCCGTTGGTGTTATAAGTCGCCTGGCGGAACACTACTTTGCCGGTGCTGGCCGTGCAGTAGTCTTCAGCGGCATCCGCCCGCAAATGCGCGGCGCAAGCCAGAGTCAATAACGAAACAGAGATAGCAGTCGTGCGGAGATTTGGCATGCGGTCAATTATCTCTCAACGCGACTACGGCGTAATCAGAACCTTCCCCGCGCCGTCCCCGTACTGCTCAACCATGTCGAACGCCGCGCCAATCTGCGACATCGGCCGCTCGTGTGTGATCACGGGCGCAAACAGTTTGGCATGCCGCGCGAGCATCTCCAACGCCAGTTCCGATTCGTGGTTGGATCGCCGCACGCAATAGAGCGCAACCTCCTTCCGCCGCATCACATGCGGATTGAATCCGAACCTGACCTCCGAGTGGATTCCGGTCAGAATCACGGCGCCGCGATTCCGAACGCTCGCCATCGCCTGGTTCGTCGTCTCGCCCTTGGCCGCGCAGTCGTACGCCACGTCGACCCCGCGCCCGCCGGTCTCCCCGCGAATCTCGTGCGCCACATCCGCATTGGACGGGTCCATCGCGGCATCCGCGCCCAATGCGAGCGCCAT
>NZ_CAJCHS010000181.1 GCF_903970205.1 Nevskia soli
CACCGGCGATGAGGTTTCATCGCGACCCGAAGACTGGAAATTGCGTGAACTTGACTGGAGCGCCGGAACGTTCAGCCCCGTGGAGGCGCAGCCCGGCGATCTTTGCGAAATCATCTTTACTTCGGGCGCGACGGCGGAACCGAAAGGCGTGACCATCACGCACGCCAACATTCTGGCGAACGTGATCCCGGTGGAACAGGAGATTCTCAAGTACCGCAAGTGGAGCATCCCCTTCGCGCCGATCCGGTTTCTGAATCTGCTGCCGCTGAGCCATCTGTTTGGCCAGTCGATGGCGACGTTCATCCCGCCGGTGCTGCCGGGCGAAGTGATCTTCATGACGGGCTTCAATCCGGCCGAGATCGCGAGGCAAGTGAAGTCGCGGCGGATCTCGGTCCTGGTTTGCGTGCCGAAGATTCTGGATGTTTTGCGCGAGTTCATCAGCGGCGTGCACCCTGAGGCTGAAGCGAGCGCCCCGGCGGGGAATTGGATGCGGCGTTGGTGGCATTATCGCCGCATTCACGATTTGTTCGGCTGGAAGTTTTGGTGCTTTATCGCCGGCGCTGCGCCGCTAAGCGTGGACCTCGAAGAGTTCTGGTCGAAGCTCGGATTTCTGGTGGTGCAGGGCTATGGACTCACGGAAACCGCGCCGATCGTGACGCTGAACCATCCGTTCCACGCGAGCAAGGGTTCGGTGGGCAAACCGATCGCGGGTGTGGATGTGAAAATCGCGGCTGACGGCGAAATCCTGGTGCGCGGGGCGAACGTGACATCCGGATATTTCGGAGCGGCAGGAACCGACGCCGCGTTCGCCGACGGCTGGTTCCACACCGGCGACATCGGCGCGATGAACCCGGACGGAACGCTCGCCATTCGCGGGCGCAAGAAGGAAATGATCGTCACGCCCGAAGGTCTGAACGTGTTTCCCGAAGATGTCGAGCGCGTGTTGAATGCGGCGCCCGGAGTTAAGGAATCGGCTGTTGTCGGACTTGAGAATGAGGGGCGCGAGCAGGTGCATGCGGTCGCCGTGTTGGAGCCGGGCGCTAACACCGGCGAGATTGTGAGTGCCGCCAACCGCCAACTGGAATCGCATCAGCAGATTCGCGGGCTGCTCGCGTGGCCGGAACCGGCGCTGCCTCGAACCGAGGGAACCGGGAAGCTGAAGCGCGTCGCGATCGCCCAGTGGCTGCGGGGCGCGGGCGCGCTTCCATCATCGAACGCGACTGCGGATGCGGATCTGCTTGCCGGTTATTCCGATGACACGCCGCTCGCGCAGATCGGGCTCAGTTCTCTGGACCGCGTGGAGTTGATGGTCAGGGCCGAAAAAGGGACTGCGGCACAAATCAGCGAGGCGTCATTTACGCAGGCGCAAACCGTTGGAGAACTGCGCCGGTTATCGCGAGATGCGCGTGCCGCGCCCGCGGAGACGATTCGTTTCCCGCGCTGGAATCGCAGCGTGCTTGCCCGTGCCCTTCGCCGCGCCGCGCTGCCGCTAGTGCTGCTGCCGCTGCTTCGCATCTTCGTCCGGCTGCGCGTCGGCGGCCGCGAGCATCTGCGCGACTTGGAAGGCCCGCTTCTTTTCGCGGCCAATCATCAAAGCGTGTTCGATGTTCCCACCATCCTCGCTGCGCTGCCGCCGCGGTTTCGCTATCGGCTGGCAACGGCGGCTGGCATGGACTGGTTCCGCGCGCACTTTCATCCCGAAGGCCGCACCTGGTTTGACCGCTTCGGAAACGCACTGCAGTACTACCTGGTCACCTTGTTTTTCGGAGTTTTCCCGCTGCCCCAGCATGAAGGGGGCGCGCGCGAAGCGCTTCGCTATGCGGGGGATCTGGCGAGCGACGGATGGTCGGTGCTGCTGTTTCCCGAGGGCGTGCGAACCTCGCAGGGCGAGATTGCGCCGTTTCGCCCGGGGGTCGGGATGATGGCGTCGCGCCTCGGTTTGAAGATCGTCCCGGTGCGGATCGAGGGTTTAGATCGCGTGCTGCATACGAGTTGGCATTTTCCACGGCCGGGACGAGTCCGCGTGACGTTCGGATCTGTATTGACAATCGAAGGCGACAGCTACGCGGCGATTGCGCAAGCCGCTGAGAACGCTGTGCGCGCGCTGAGCTAATGCACCGGCTCCCACGGATGAAAACCCTTGCGCGCCAGCTTGCGGCGAAACACCTTATCATTCGCGGTAACGTACAGCGTCTGCAAGTCCCGTCCGCCAAAGACCAGGTTCGACGCGGACACGCCGCCGGGCAGCGGAATCACGGCCACCACGCGCCCTTGCTCATCGCAGACCTGGACACCGCTGCGCGTCGCCGCGTACACATAACCGAGCGTATCGAGCGCCAGACCATCCGGCCAGGCGGTGATGCGCCCGGGATCTCCGGTCTCGTTAATCTCGAGCCGGTAGAACGGTTCGCCGTTGATAAGCGATCCATCGGGCTGCACTTGATACGACCAGATCCATCGCGTCCACGAATCATCCACCAGCAGCATCTTTTCGTCGGGCGAATAACGCACTCCGTTCGGGAACCCGATATTGTCAACCACCGCCTTCTTCGCTCCTGACTGATCGATGAACCACACGCGATGACCGGGAGGGTCGGTGAAGTAGATCGCGCCCTTGCTGCTCACCGCGATGTCGTTCGAATGGACATTCTCAGCGAGCACTTTCTCGGAGCCGTCCGTTACCGACCAGGAAACAATGCGCTGCTTCCCATCCTGCGCGGCGTAGAGCAATCCGTCGGGGCCAAACATCAGCCCGCTTGCGCCGCCGCCATCCTGTTTGAAAACGGTGATCGCGCCATCCGACGCGCTGACGCGGTAGATCTTGTTCCCGGTGACATCGCAGAAGTAGATATTGCCGTCCTTGTCGGCCGCGGGTCCTTCCGTGAATTTGTAGTCTTTGCCGACGAGTTCCCAATCGCTTGCGGGATCCAGAATCGCTGTATTGGAAACGGCCTGCGCGTGCGGTGGGGCGGCCTTCGCAACCGGCTTCGGATAGTCTTGCCACAGCCACCGCAATGCGTCGGGAAGAACCGACCCGCCCTGTATGCCGTTATGTCCTTCGGTGCCGGTCACGAACTTGAACTCATATCCGCTGAATTCGAGCGCGGCGGCCATGGTCTGATTCGCCAGCCACCACCCGCCGGCATAGATGTTGAGGTCGTGATCG
>NZ_CAJCHS010000182.1 GCF_903970205.1 Nevskia soli
TCGTGAAACACCTGTCGCGCAAATGGAGGCGGAGCCAACGGCAGCGGCTGCTCCGCCGCAGTAACTTCGCCATCGACATCCGACTTAGGAACCTTCCGCATCTCAATCGGAAACAGCGGCTTCCCCGTATCTCGATCGAACAGAAACACGAAACCCGACTTAGTCGTCTGCGCCACCGCATCCACCGGATGGCCATCATGTTGCACCGTAACCAAAGTAGGCGGAGCCGGAAAGTCGCGATCCCAAAGATCATGCTGCACTGCCTGAAAATGCCAAATCCGCTTACCCGTTGCCGCATCCAACGCCAGCATTGTATTCGCGAACAGGTCGTCACCGATGCGATTCGATCCATAGAAGTCAAATGCGGCCGAACCGGTCGGAACAAATACCAGCCCGCGCTTCTCATCCAGGCTCATCCCCGCCCAGTTATTCACGCCGCCGATATAAGTCCACGCATCCTTGGGCCAAGTCTCGTATCCAAACTCGCCCGGATGCGGAATGGTATGAAACGTCCACCGCACTTTGCCGGTGCGCACGTCGAAAGCGCGGATGTCTCCCGGCGCCGCCGGTAGCGTTTCATTCACAATGCTCCCCATAATTAAGAGATCTCTAAAAACGATCCCCGGCGAAGTAGCCGATATCGACATCGTCGCCACATCGCGACCCAACCCCTCCCGCAGATCGGCTTTCCACAATAGCTTGCCCGTATTCGCGTCCAGCGCGTAAAGGTACTCCCGCGCCGCAACAAAAATGCGCCGGTCGCGCCCGCTCTCCCAGTAACTTAGCCCGCGATTCCGCGACTTACCAATCACCTGATTGGCCGCGTTCGGATCGAACTGCCATAGCAGCTTCCCCGTCCCCGCGTCCAAAGCAATCACGCGCAGTTTCGGCGTCGTCGCATACAAGACGCCATGCACGACGATTGGCTGACACTGCATCTCCGATCCGTCGAACGCATCGCCCGTATCGAAGCTCCACGCCACACGCAGTCGCGATACGTTCCCGCGATTGATCTGCGTGAGCGGCGAATAGCGGGTGTTGCCAGCGTCTCCGCCGTAACGCGGCCAATCGGTTTGCGCGGCCAAGGTTGCCGATGTGAGAAGCCAAAGAACCAACCGGGGTCCTGTAATCATCACCTACAATCTGAGCATGAAGGCGATCCGGTTTCACGAATACGGCGGACCCGAAGTCACCCGCGTCGATGATATCCCTCAACCTGAGCCGAAGCCCGGCGAGTTTCTCATCCGTGTTGTAGCGGCGGCCGTGAACCCGATCGACTGGAAGCTCCGCACCGGCGCGTTGAAGCAATACATGCCGATCCAGCTTCCGTTCACGATGGGCTGCGATGTCGCCGGCACGATCGAGAGAGGTTCCGGCAAGTTTCAGCCCGGCGATGAAGTGTACGGGTTTCTGTTGACCCTGCGTAGCGGAGCGTTCGCCGAGTTCGCCATCGCCCTCGAAGGCGAAATTGCACTTAGACCAAAGACGCTGTCGTTCCAGGAAGCCGCCTCCGTACCCGTCGCCGCACTTACCGCCTACGAAGCTTTGTTCGATCGCGGAAAACTCGAATCGGGACAAACCGTCCTACTCCACGGCGCCGCCGGAAGCGTCGGAGCCATGGCCGTTCAGCTTGCCAAGGGGAAGGGTGCGCGTGTCATCGGAACAGCTTCGGCAGAGAACCTCGACTACCTTCGCGAACTCGGCGCGGACGAAACCGTCGACTACCGCAACGAGCGCTTCGAACACAAAGCGAAGCAGGTCGACCTTGTCTTCGACATGGTCGGAGGCGACACTCTGGAGCGTTCCTTTGCCGTGGTCCGCCCCGGTGGAAAATTGATTTCCGTTGCCGGCTTTCCTTCACCGGAATTGGCTCAAGAACATAACATCGAGGCGAAGATGATGGGCGTTCGAGTAGCTGGTCCACGGCTGGCCGAAATCACGCAGTTGATTGATTCCGGCCGGTTGAAAACACGCATTGATAGTGTTTTCACGCTCGAAAACGGCATCGCCGCGATTGCCCGGAATGAATCCGGGAAATCTAAAGGAAAAGTAACCATCTCTGTACAAAACTAGTGAGTTAATCTTGCTTCACTTAGGAAACAATCGAGCAGTCGGCTCCATCTTTGTTTCTAGAACGCGCCACGTTCAACGCCACGTTTAACAAGGACAAACTTATGGAAAGCACCGCTGCTCGTCTCATGCCAACGCCTTTGGAAGACCCTATACAACTGGCGGTTCAAACGCTGCACCAGCAACTGGATCTCGCCTTGCGACTCCTTCAAGCCGCCGCCCCGGAACACAAAGACCGGATGCGCCGCGCGAAGATGATCGACATTGCCCGGGATGCCTATCAATACTCCGTGGAGGCCTTAGGAAAATTACCGACGGTTCCCCCTGAGACTCTCAAGCGCACGTTCGAACTGATGCGTGAGTTCCGCTTGCGCCTCGCCGAGGTCGATTTCGATCGCGCCCCATCGGACTCGCAACATGGCAATCATCGCCAGCACTAACTACATCTCGTCTACTTTGACGCTGCGCGCCAGCACGTCGTCGTTGTAGTTCAGCAGCACTTTCTTCGGCCGTTTCGGCAGCTTGAGCTTGAACTCGGACGCCGCGCTGCTCCCCGCTACCGCGATGTTGGCTACTTTGACCGGGCCGTTTCCATTCCCGAAATCGAGATAGATCGGAACCCGCATGCGGAACCCGTCGCTCACTCCGCTTTGGGAAAGCTTGCCGGTCAATAGCACGCTCCCGCCGGGCTGATCAGCAAGTGAGTAAGTCAGGTTATAACTGCCAACCTCGGTTCCATAAACATACTGGCGGAAGAACCAGGTGATGTGATTGTTTCCGTCCAGATCCATCTGCGGCTTCATGTGCTTGTCGACGATGGCCTCGAAATCCTCGGTGCTCGCGTTCTTGAATGCGAACTGCGCGGTGTAATCGTGCATCGTGGCGATAAAATCATCGTCGCCCGTTTTCGGATCCTGCATCAGGTAGCGCAGCATATGCAGCACGTACCCGCCTTTGGGATATACCAGCTGCCGATAGGCTTCGTCATTCTTGAAACTGTTGAGCCGCAAGCCCATCCAGATCGGCCCCGCGTCTGTCGCCGCATTGCCCCAGTTGTTCTTGTCGACGATCTCTTTGCGGCCGGTCTCCCAGTAATGGCGATACTTATCGGGATTCTTCTCCGTGGCTTGCAAAAACAGACCCGCGGAGAAATCCGCGAACCCTTCGGAAAGCCACTGGTCGTGATAGGAGTTCCATCCGATCAGATGCCCCCACCACTGATGCGACACCTCATGCGAGGTAACTTCATCGAAGAACTTCTCCATCCGAAACGTATTGCCGCCCATGAATAAGTACCGCTGGGTAGAGTCAAGAAAGGAGAACAACGGCAGATACACCAGCGTCGGCCACGACTGTCCGAAGTTCATCTGCGGCTGCTGCGTGATCGCCACGCGTCCATAAGGAAGTTTCCCGAACCAATAGGTGAAGCATCGAATCGCGTTCTCCGCATCGATCATCGTGTTGGCTGCCATAGCGCTCGGAATCATCGCGCCGGGTGTATTGTTCTTCCGCTGAATCTCCTGCAAGTAAGCCGGTAGCTCGGTTGTCGCGTAAGCTTCAAAGTCTGTGTCGCCGTCCGTCACCTGCTTCAGCTTGAAGTCCCCATAGTTGAAGCCCGCGACGGAGATCGGCACGCTCGCCACCCAGTGCGTCACCGTATAGTCCTGTTCGCGCCCTTTGTCCGCCAGCTTGCCGACACTTACAAGCGTGTATTGGCGAGGAACCTTGAAAGTAAGGTCGAACGTCGCCCGGTCGCGAAACACATTTAAGCTCGGATACCAGCTCTCGCGCGCCCGCACGGAGAAAGTCCCGCCGCCTTCGTTATGAACCACCTTGTCGCCTTGATACTCGACGCGGATCTCCTGTGGTTTGCCTTGCTCCATCGGAGTGGGGAGGATCACATAGAACGCTCCGTCGAGCTTTCGTCCTTCCTGGATGAACGGAATGTCTTTGCCGTCGATAGCAACTCTTGTAACCCGCAAATTCGGCAGCAGATCGAAATCGAGAATGCGATCGCCATCCCGAACAGGATCGACGCGTATGGTTGCCGCCGATGCAAGATGCTCATTCTTCCCGATGATGGTCTCGATCTTGTAGTGAACCGCCGCTGCGATGCGCTTATCTTCATGTTGCAGCGCCGTATTTGCTTTCCACTCAGACGCGTAATGGGTCAGGTAAAGGATGCCGTCGTGTTCGCCCATCGGATCCACATTGATCAGTGCGACCTCTTCGGTGCTCAGCAGCTCGGGGACGGCGCCGCGAGGGTTGATCAGGAAGCGCAGGTCCGGATACTGATGCCCGTGCAAGTACGCTCGGAACGAACCGGCGAACTTCGGGTTGTATAGCTCGCCCAAAATCTCGGCGTCGATGTTGCGCACGCCGTCGCCCTGAAGCAGCGACTCCGTGAAGGATCGCGGCAGATCCGTTCGATGACGGACCTGCCGCCGGAAGTTGCGCAACACGTCTGTGTTCCTCGCGCCGTCCGCGGGCGTTTTCAGCGACGCCTTCAGCTCGTCGTAAGTCGCGTCCGTAAACAGGAAGACCGCGGAATCGAAGCTGTCGTGAAACTGCGCGTCGCCGGTAACCATCTTGAGGCGTTCGGCTTCCAGGCGCATAGCGGGCGTCAACTGAAACGTGCCGTCGCCACTGAAGACCGCAACGACTACGCGTCCCATCACCGGGCCGGTGAAACTCAGCGTGCCTTTCTTGAGGAAGAACGTTCCGGCATCGCGTTTCAATTCGATGTTTTCGACCAGGAACGATTCCGCAAGTCCCCGCTCGCGCAGCGCCCGGTAGTTCGGATCGGAATTGGCCATGCCGGACGCAGCTGACGTTACCTCGACGCTGGTTTCCTGCGCCGCAATCTTGAGAGCCACGGACACATTGGCGTCTCCGCTCTCGGCGACGGTGGCTTTAGCTTCTCCCGGTTCGAACCCATCGCGCTGGATGGTGATCATATAGTCGCCTGCCGGAAGATCGGCGAACAGCGCAGCACCATCCAGCCCTGTGGCCTTCGTCCCGGCGATCAACCCCGCCATCGAAGTTACCCGTACGGCAGCTTCAGGAACCGCAGCGGCGCTCGGATCTTTGACAACTACGCGAAGGTTGCCGGCTTCAGCGGTTGCAGTGGTAATCAGGCTTACAAGAAGGACGATAAAATAGCGCATTTTGAGACTTCTGTTAGGAATCCCACACAACCCCTGGGTTTGGCAAGGGTTCTGGATTAAAATAGATCTAAACGGTCCTCAGCAGCGGACCATTGGTGCTACGACTGCGAGTGTGACTCGCGCGACCCGACCCTGGTCTGAACCCTCTTATGATGGCCTCCGCCGCTCTGGCACTGCTCCTTCCCTCCCACCGCTTCGTCAACTCCCTTTTTGACGATACTTTTGCAGGCGTCCACCAGCTCGGATGGTTCGACTGGGCGCTCCTGATTCCTTACTTCTCCGTTCTGATCGTCCTATCTGTATACGGATTGCATCGTTACGAGATCATTCGGAACTACTTTAAGCACCGCAAGAGTCTTCTGGACATCCCGGCGAAGGAATTCGTCCGGCTTCCTCGCGTCACCGTGCAGTTGCCGGTCTACAACGAACGGTTTGTGATCGAGCGCCTGATCGAAGAGATCTGCAAGATGGACTATCCGCATGAGCTCCTGCAGATTCAGGTGCTGGACGATTCAACGGACGATACACATCTGTTTGCGGCCGATCTGGTGGAGCGCTACAGGAATCTCGGCTACCCGCTGGAGTATCATCACCGCACCAATCGCCACGGTTTCAAAGCGGGCGCGTTGCAGGAAGGTTTAGAAACCGCAACCGGCGAGTTTATCGCTATTTTCGACGCGGACTTCGTGCCGCCGCACGATTTCCTGATGCGCACGATCCACCATTTCACCGATCCTAAAGTCGGAGTCGTGCAAACCCGTTGGAGCTATCTCAATCGCAATTACAATCTGCTGACCGAAGTGGAGGCGATGATGCTCGACGGTCATTTCATCCTCGAGCATGGCGCCCGTTCGCGCGCCGGTCTGTTCTTCAATTTCAACGGCACGGCGGGCATCATGCGCCGCGCGATGATCGACGACGCCGGCGGTTGGCAGCACGATACGCTCACCGAAGATTCCGACCTGAGTTACCGCGCACAGCTGAAAGGCTGGCGCTTCGTGTATATGCCCGGTCTTGATTGTCCGTCCGAGTTACCGGTTGAGATGCACGGTTTTCAAGTACAGCAATCGCGCTGGGCTAAGGGCTTGACGCAGGTCGCGTGTAAGTTGAGTCGTCAGATCTGGAATGCCGAAATTCCCTGGCGCGTGAAGATCGAAGCGCTGCTGCATCTAACGCCCAACCTTACCTATCCGCTGATGATCGTCGTTTCGGCTCTGATGCTGCCGGTGATGATCGTGCGGTTCTATATGGGCGTCTGGCAGATGATGCTGATCGATTTCCCGCTGATCTTCGCATCCTTCTGGTCGATCTCCGCGTTCTATGTGATTGCCTACCGGGAGGTGCATCCGCAAACGTGGAAGCGCGCGTTTTTGCTGCTGCCGATGTTAATGGCTGTCGGGATCGGATTGACCCTGATCAACACCCGGGCTGTTCTGGAAGCACTCTTCGGAATTAAGACTGGCTTCGTGCGCACTCCTAAGTTCGCGATCGAAGGAACTGCGCCCGCGAAACATACACCGGCGAAGAAGAGCGACGAGCAGTATCGCCGCCGCAGCGGCTGGCTGCCCTGGGCGGAGCTCGCCGTAGGCGCTTACTTCTTCGTAATGGTGGTCTTCGCAATTCAGACATTGAACTATCTGGCAGTCCCTTTCCTCAGCTTGTTTGTCTTCGGCTATCTCTGGGCCGGCGCAACGACGCTCTACCAGGAGCATCAGGATCGCCTGCGTTGGACGCGCGCGCGTAAACTGGATCTGCAACAGGCGTCGCGCTATTGACGGCAGAGCTCGCGATATCGCCTGCCTCGGTGCATGAGGCTGCCGCCCGGATTGCTCCGTTCATCCATCGCACCCCGGTGATGACCTCGCGCAGCGCGGACGAGCGTGCGGGCGCGCAACTGTTCTTCAAGTGCGAGAATCTGCAGCGCGGCGGGTCATTCAAAATTCGCGGCGCAGCCAATCGCATCCTCTCGATACCGCCCGCTGATCGCGCCCGGGGCGTGGTTGCTTTCTCTTCCGGGAATCACGCTCAGGCAGTCGCCATCGTGTCGCATCGCGTCGGAATTCCGGCCACCATCGTCATGCCGACGGACGCGCCGCAATCGAAGGTGCAGGCGACTCGCGCCCGCGGCGCGCACATCGTCACTTACGATCGCCAGACCGAAGATCGCGAGGAGATCGCCGGCCGCATCCTGCGCGAGACGGGAGCGACGCTGGTGCCGCCTTTCGACGATCCGCTGATCATGGCCGGACAGGGCACCGCCGCGCTCGAATTGTTACAAGAAGTTCCGGATCTGGACGCGCTCGTGATCTGCATCGGCGGCGGCGGTTTATTCTCCGGTTGCGCGGTTGCCGCGCGATCCCTCCGACCCGAGATCAGGCTGTTCGGCGTGGAACCCGAACGCGCCAACGATGTCTGGCTTTCGGTCGAAGCGGGAAAGCGCGTCACCATCGCGCCTCCCGATACGATTGCCGACGGTCTGCGCACGCTCGCTCCCGGAAAGTGGACGTTCCCGGTGATTCAGCAATTCGCGGAACGCGTGCTGCTGGTGACCGAAGAACAGATTGTGGACGCCATGCGCCTGCTTTTATTCCGTGCAAAGATCCTGGTGGAACCCAGTGGTGCGGTTTCAGCCGCGGCGGTCTTCCATCGGGCGGTAGAAGGCGCGAAGCGTATCGGGGTCATCCTTTCGGGTGGTAACGTAGACCCGGAGTTTCTCGTAGGAAACCTTTGATAGAGTCATATCGCTGATGTTCGTCTACGCACTGGTCCTCGCTTTAATGGCTTTCTCCGGCCGTCAGACAGAGCCGCAACAGTCAGCCGAATCCACGCCGGCCCCTTCGACCGCGCCCGAGGCGCCCGCCGAATACCTCGGCATCTCGCTGGCTCCTTTTCTGCCCACGCCGGACACGATCGTAACTCGCATGCTGGAACTGGCGCACCTCAAGGCGGCCGAAAAGCTATGTGACATCGGCAGCGGCGATGGCCGGATCGTGATTGCCGCGGCGCGTGAGTACCACGCCGATGCAACGGGCGTCGAGCTCGACGACAAGCTAGCGCGTGAGAGCGAAGAGAAGATCCGCAAGCTGGGCTTGTCCCAAACGGCGCGTATCATCCATGGGGACATGCTGAAGCAGCGCTACTCGCAATACGACGTGATCACGGTTTACCTGTTACCCGAAACCAACGACCTGATTCAACCCATCCTCGAGCGCGAACTCAAGAAGGGCGCGCGCGTGGTGGCGCATGACTTCGAGTTCCGCAACTGGCGCCCGACAACGACGGAAACGATCGAGGATGATGGAACCGGCCGCAGCCATACGATCTTCCTGTATCAGCGCTGAACGGCGGTTTGTATACTCGTTGCTACGCGATCCCCGTATTTAGAGCGTAAGGTGGCGACGCAAGGAGAACCGAATGAAAGTCCTACGATGTTTTGCGCCAACGTTACTGCTTTTCGGCCTTTCCACGACGACAGTCTATGCGGGGGAGAATCTCCCTGTCGCGAATCCTATCTTTGCTAAAGTTCCCATCCAGTGCGCGCGAGGGTATGCGTATCAGGGCGTGGACGGCGCCACATGCACGAGCCAGTCTTTTCCAGCGCAAGCGTTCAATGGAACCCCAGCGATGGGTTGGGTACTTACTCCAAACACGGGGTCCGGCGGAGCGGCGGGAATTACCGGTCCGAACACTGCATTTGAGCCTCCGTCCTTCGACGGTCTACCCTTCAGCACCGCTGCGTTTTTACAGGGTCAAGGTAGCGGCGTCTCTCAGACGATCTTCCAGTTTGTGGCCGACCGGCCTTACCGGCTGCTGTTCTATCTGGGTTCGCGCCAGGCCAGCGGTAGCTTCGACGGCAATCAGACGGTTGCGGTCTATCTTGACGATCGTCTGATCGAGGCGTGGGGTTTGACAAGCTATACGCCGTTTACGCTCCGGCATGCGAACCTCACCGCATCGCATGGGGGACCGCACGTACTAAGGTTCGCCGGCACGGCTTTAGGCGATCACACGGCCTTCCTTTCGGGCGTGATTATCGAAGCCGTGGATAGCGCCGACGAGCCGTAGGGCGATACAATTGTTCCGCAATGAAAACAACCATAGCTCTCGCTCTTTTCGCGTGCGCAACCGCGGCTCACGCTCAAAGCATCGGTATCAAGGATCAACTGCTGAAGCACTATCTCACCTCCAAAGATCTGACTCTCGCCGTCGCGGACGCCATGCCCGCAGGTGACTACAACTTCAAAGCCACTCCCGCGGAGATGAGCTTCGGCGAGCAGATGAACCACATCGCGCTCGCGGCCGGAAACTACTGCTCCCGCGCGTTAGGCACGGAGAATCCGGTCCCTAAATCCGCGGACAGTTCCAAACCCGCAGCTACCAAGAACCTGAATACCGCTTACGACTACTGCATCACCGGCCTCCGCAGACTGGATGACGCCGCTCTTTCCAAGGAGATCGGGCCGATCGGGCCGCGGCAAATGAGCGTGTTTGAATTGCTGCTGGGCGGCTTCACGCACACGGCCCATCATCGCGGCCAGGCGGAAGTCTACCTACGCCTAAAGGGCATCACTCCGCCGGAATACAAGTTCTGAAGGCTTAAAATAGGGTTTGACCGAATCCCCAAACCCTCTTCTCGAAATCCGCTTCGAGATTCCTTTCGATCAGGTTCGCCCTGAACACGTCGAGCCCGCTATTGAAATCCTGCTCGCGCAGGCACGAGAGTCCGTCGATCGGATCGCCGCTCTCTCTGACGTGCGGACGTACGAAAATACGATGCACGCGCTCGAGATGTCGACCGAGCGTCTCGACTACGCGATGACGGTCGTGCGCCATCTGGAGTCCGTCGAGACATCGCCCGAACTGCGCGCGGTCTTCAATGCCGTGCAGCCGGCGGTCAGCGCGTTCTACTCGTCAATTCCGCTCAACGAGCAGCTCTGGAACGCGCTGAAGGCGTTTTCTGAAACCGAAGAGGCGAAGCATCTGACCGGCGTCCGCAATCGGCTGCTGACCAAGACGCTCGATTCGTTCCGGCGGCATGGCGCGCAGCTCGATCCCTATGGCAAGAAGCGCTTGGCGGCCATCGACGTCGAACTCACCCGCATCACCACCAAGTTCGGTGAGAACACGCTGGATTCGACCAACGCGTGGGACCTGGTGATTGAAGACCAGGCGCAACTCGCGGGCCTGCCGCCCTCGGCCGTTGCAGCGGCGCGCGAATCCGCCGCGCAGAAAGGCCGCGAGGGCTGGCGGTTCACCTTGCAGGCGCCTAGCTACATCGCGCTGCTCACGTATCTGGACGACCGCGGCATCCGCGAGAAAGCTTACCGTGCGTTCCAGAGCCGCGCTGCTGAACCTCCTTTTGAGAATCGCGATCTGGTGCGCCGCATCCTGGAATTGCGCGCCGAGAAAGCTCACCTGCTCGGGTATGCCAACTTCGCCGATCTGGTGCTCGAAGAGCGCATGGCGCATACCGGCGCGCATGCTCTCGCGTTCCTGCGCGATCTGGAGCAGAAGAGCGTCGCGGGTTTCGACCGCGAGAACCAGGAGCTACGCGCCTTCGGCGGCGAGCTGGCCGCCTGGGACGTTGCTTACTTTGCCGAGAAGCAACGGCAGGCGCTCTACGACTTCGACGAGGAAGCGCTGCGCCCCTACTTTCCGGCCGATCGCGTGGTGGCCGGGATGTTCGATATCGTCGAGCGTCTCTACGGCATCCGAGTGGTGCAGCGCACCGGGCCGCCGGTGTGGCATCCGGACGTCAAGGTCTATGAAGTCAT